>CAVJGK010000020.1:0-16395 GCA_963648895.1 Lachnospiraceae bacterium
CCTCTAACTAGCATTATTGGTTATCAACAAATGATTGATCAAGGTATATTAACATCTGAAGAAGAAATTAAACAAGCAACTAAAAAGACTTTGCAAGAAGCTCAAAGAATGAATGATTTAATCAAAGATATGTTAGAAATATCTGCTTTAGAAAGCGAAGTTAAAGTTGAAACTAGTCAAACTAATATTAAAAATATTATTTCAAATAGTTTAATATCTTTACAAAAAAGAATTAAAGATAAAAACATTCAAGTTTCTACTTCTTTAGATGATTTAAGTGTTTCAATCCCTACTAGAGACGTGGAACATTTAGTTAATAATTTAATTGAAAACGCAGTTAAATATAATAAACAAAATGGTTCTATTGTAATTAGCTTAAGTGAAGAAAATAAAACATTAATCATTAAAGATACAGGAATAGGTATTGAAAAAGAAAACTTAGACCGCGTATTTGAACGTTTCTTCCAAGTAGATCGTTCCCATTCTAAAGGCAATGAAGGAACCGGATTAGGATTGGCCATTGTCCGTCATATATGTTTAAAATATGATATTGATATTAAATTAGAATCAACAATTAATGAAGGTTCAACCTTCACATTAACTTTTTCTAAATAGTAAATAATTCTCTAGGTTCGCTTAGAGAATTATTTTTATTGAGATATTATATTTTATAAAGTAAAATATATTCGAGGTAGGAATATGCTAATTGGTTCAATTATTTTAACAAGTATTATATATCTTCTAGAATTAATATTTGCTTTTTTAGAAAAAGAAACTCTAAGAAAGATCATTAAACCTTTTTGCATGTTGTCTTTAACATTTATCTTAATATCTTTAAATCTCACTAATCCAATTTTATATATAGTTATCGGTTTAGGATTTTTAGGAGATATATGTTTAATCTATAAAAAGACTAATAAGATTATTTTTTCTTTAGGAATATTATTTTTCTTTGTTGGTCATATTTTATATTGTTATTTATTCGCTTCAAAACTAAATTATCAAATTGATTTATGGGTTTATATTAGTCTAGTGGTATTTGGATTATTAACTCCATTATTATCTTATAAAACCCTTCATCCATTAGTTAAAGAATATACCATTCCTGGAACATATTATTTCTATATCTTATTGATGGATTTATTATTTTCTACCTTCTTGATGGTATCAAACACTTCCATCAATACAATATTAATCTTTGTTGGAGTATTATTATTTATTCTTAGTGATACAATTTTATCTTTTACAACATTCATTATGGATGTCAAAAGACGTGATTTTTATATTATGCTTACTTATTTAATCGCGCAAAGTTTAATCGCGATTAATTTAGCTTTATTATAATAGGAGATTTATTTTTATGAAGAATGCACTTTATTTTCAATCAGGAGGCCCTACCGCGGTCATTAACGCATCATTTTACGGCGTTATTAAAGCTTATTTAGATTCATTAGATGAGGTAGATACTTTATATGCTTCTAGATATGGAGTAGAAGGTATTATCAATCAAGATTTAATAAAAATTGAAAAAGATTTATCTAAATATGAAGAAATTAAATCTCTTAATGGAGCGATTTTAGGTTCTTCTAGATTAAAATTAAGCAAAGATACTTCTGATTCCAATTATGAAAAAATCTTAGAATGTGTCAAAAAATATAACATTGGTTATATCTTAGTCAACGGTGGAAATGATTCTATGGATACCGCCGATCGATTAAATAAATTCTTCAAAGAAAAAAATCTTGATACAGTCGTTGTTGGTATTCCAAAAACTGTCGATAATGATTTAATGTTAATTGATCATACTCCAGGCTTTGCTTCTGCTTGTAAGTTTGTAGTAAGAACCATTATGGAAATATCTTTAGATATTAATGTCTATAAAAAAGGTCGCGTCACCATTGTAGAAATTATGGGGCGTGATGCAGGATGGCTTGGGGCAAGTTCTTTACTAGCATGTCGATACGGACTAGGACCTGATTTAATCTATGTTCCAGAAACTCCATTCTCTAAAGAAAAATTCTTAAAAGATGTTTCTGATGTTTATACTAAAAAAGGTCATTGTTTAGTATGTGTTTCTGAAGCTTTAAAAGATGAAAAAGGCGAATATATTTCTACTCTAGGCCAAGTTGATGGCTTTGGACATGCACAACTTGGATCAGTTGGTCAATTCTTAGATGATTTAGTTTCTAATGAATTACATTTTAAAACTAGACATATTGAATTATCTTTACTTCAAAGAGCCGCAGGTCACATTCAATCAAAAGTCGATGTAGAAGAAGCTATTAATGTAGGCTATTTAGCGTTAAAACACGCGCTTAATCATCAAGAAGGTATGGTTTCTATTATTAGAGATTCATCTTCTCCATATAAAGTTCATTATGAATTAGTACCATTAAAAGATGTGGCTAATGGAGTAAGACATCTACCAAAAGAATATCTATCCAAAGATGGTAATTTCATCAATAAATCATACGAAGAATATATTCTCCCTTTTATTGATGAAGATGAAATTAAGATTGAAAGCGCACATTTATTTATAAAATAGGAGTTATTATCATGAAAAGAATTGCAAAATTTGAAAAAGTATCTTTTTCCCAATTTAAAAATGATTATATTGATACATTTGGTGAAATTGAAGAAAGCAAATTAAAAGAAATCTATGATTCTATCAAACTACCAAAAAGAGCGACGCTCGCTTCTGCCGGTTATGATTTTTTCACATATTCAAAAATCAATTTAAAACCAAATGAAACAATTAAATATCCTACTGGCATTAGATGTAGAATCGATGAAGATTATGTTTTAGTCATCGCACCTAGATCTTCTTTAGGATTTAAATATCGTCTTCAATTAGATAATACTTTAGGTATTATTGATGCTGATTATTATAACGCTAAAAACGAAGGACACATCTTTATTAAAATGACTAATGATTCAAATATGAATAAAGAACTTTCTTTAAACGAACTAGAAGGATTTGCTCAAGGTATTTTCCTAAGTTATGGCATTACTGAAGATGATGAAGTAACCCAAGTTCGTTTAGGAGGATTTGGCTCTACTAATAAATAGTAGAATATGAGAGTATGGTGGAATTGGTAGACACGTTAGAGTCAGAATCTAATGGGAAACCGTGTGAGTTCGAGTCTCATTACTCTCACCATTAGATTTAAGGAGTTAAAATGAAAACATTAATTAACATATTAAAAGGAGCAGCCATTGGAGTTGGAATGATTATTCCTGGTGTTTCCGGAGGAACTGTGGCAGTATTATTAAATATCTATGAAGATATGATTAAAGCCATCAGCAACTTAAAAAAAGAATTTAAAAAATCATTCTTCTTTCTTCTCCCAATTTTAATTGGTATGGTACTTGCTTTTATAGCGATGTATTTCCCATTAAAATTATCTTTACAACATTTTCCATTACAAACAATTACTCTATTTGTTGGCTTAATGATTGGTAGTTTACCAAAATTATGTAAAGATGCGATTTCCAATGGATTTGAAAAGAAATTTGATATCATCTCATTTATTATTCCATTAGTTATTGTTATTGGCATTTGTTTTATCCCAAATATGGGTGTAGTATCTTTAGGTAATGACATGGCATGGTATAGATATATTTTATTATTTTTAATGGGTATATTAACTTCCTGTGCATTAGTAGTCCCTGGAATATCAGGATCAATGCTTTTATTAATCTTTGGTTATTATGAACCATTATTAAATACTATTTCCGCATTAAAAGATACTCCATTACATGCTTTATTAGTATTAGTAATATTCGCACTTGGTTTAGTTATTGGATTCTTTGTTATTTCTAAGATTATGGATTATTTATTATCTAAACATCGTCGTGTAACTTACTGGGCGATTGTTGGATTTGTCTTTGGATCAATTCCAGCCATTTATATTTCTTATGATTTTTCTTCTATTACCTTAGCTTGGTATACTTACTTAACAACAATAGTAATAGGTGTTATTGGTATAATAGCAAGTTTCTTCTTAATTAGATTATCAGAGAAAAAAGCAATTGCTTCTGAAGAAGTAAAAGAAAGTACAGCAGAAAATAATTAGAGGCTATGCCTCTTTTTATTTTGCCAATTTAATAAATTCTTTACATGCGGACGAAAGTTCTTTATCTTTTAACCAAATTATTTTTCTAGAATGTTCATTGATGTCTTCTAATTTTAAAGGTCTTATATATTCATTATCGACTGTTTCATTTCTAGGAAGAGGGACAATAGCAATAATGTTTTTTTGTCTTCCTAAAACAACACTTGCCATAGTTGTGGTAGTTGTTATATCAATTAAAGGATTCATATTTAAATTATGGAAACGATAAATAATATCATTTTCATAAGCACGAGGAAGAACAATATGTTCATTTTCTAAATCTGATAAAACTAATTCTTCTTTGTTTAATAATTTATTATTCTTAGGGATTATCGCGACAAACTCTTCTTTATCTAAGACTAAATAATTAACTTTATCAAAATCTTTTATATGGGCATTAATAACCGCAAGATCAACTACATCATCATGTAAATAAGTTTCTGCCATTAAAGCATTGCATTCATAGATGTTTAATTTAATTTGAGGATATTCAACAAAAAACTTTCCAAATAACTTCTCACTTAACATCATATAAATACTTGGAGGTAATGCGATATTAATTTTCTCTTCTAAGCCATTATTTATATTATTAATATCGATAAAAGATTGTTCATAGGTAGATATAATCTTTTTAGCTTTTGAATATAATTCTTTACCACTTGGGGTAAGACGAATCTTTTTTCCTCCGCGATACATTAACTTAGTTTGATACATATCTTCTAGATATTTTATTTGATTAGATAAAGAAGGTTGGGCAATAAATAATTTCTTGCTCGCATTAGAAATACTCTTCTCATCGACAATAGTTACAAAGTTTTTTAAATAATCAATATTCATAAATACCTCACTTATAATAATTTTAAATACTTTTCATTTAAAATTAGTATATTTATTATAACTTAAATTGATATTTTTTTACCAATATAATTTATAATATTTCCGTAAAGGAGAAAAAATTATGTTTTATTCACTTGCCGATATCGGCGAAAACATCGCTAGCGCATTAGGCTCCATGAATTTATGGATTGCTGTTGCAAAAAGCGTATTTATCATTTTAATCGGTTTTATTTTTACAAAAACCAAAACTCTACCAGAAAACACTGGTAAAATTCTTACCAAACTTGTTATGACTATCTGCTTACCTTGTTTAGCATTTGGTTCATTCATGACAAGTATTACTCAAGAAAGTTTTAATTCTTGCTTATTATCATTCGTATATGGCTTTATTGTCTATATCGCATTTATCTTCTTAGCAAAGTTAATCTTCAGATGGGTTAAAGATCCAACAAGAAGAAAAGTTATGGAAATCTTATTCGTATTTGGTTCAACAACATTCTTTGGTCAACCATTAATCAATGCAGTTTTCCCAAGTGCTTATAACGATTCAAGTATGTTTAATATCGCATACCGCGTATTCTTATATTCATATGCATACTATGCAATTTGTCAATCTGATGAAAAGAAAGAAGAAACTTCTGAAGAAGCTACAACAAAATCTTCAAAACCAACAGTTAAAGATATCTTAAAAAGAATTTTCGTTAACCCAATTATCATTGCAACATTCGTTGGTTTTATTTTATGGGCTATCCAATTAATTGGTGATTCAACAAATGCTTCAAATTGGTGGGTAGTTACAGTCAATGGCCAAACAGGTGCATTCTGGAATTTAAAAGTTTCTACTCCATGGTTATATCAAACAATTAATACATTAGGTGGATTATCTTCACCATTAGTATGGATTGCAATTGGTTGTACATTAGGTAAAGTATCATTTAAAGATGCTGCAAAAGATAAAGATGTATGGATTTTTACATTCATCAGAGTTCTTGCTGCTCCAATTTTAAACTTCGCATTCTTATATTTAATCAATTTAATTCCTGGAATTAACGTTACATTCAATACAGTCGCTGCGACAACATTAATGTGGGCAGTTCCACCTGCAACAGTCGCGATTACTTATTGTATTAACTCAAATAAAGAAGCTACATTTGCATCTTCTTGTTCCTTAATTGGTACATTAGTTTCTGTTTGCTTCATTCCAGTTTATATGATTTTATTAACAGTCATTCAATCCGCAGGATTATTCGCATAGGAGGTTTTTAAATTATGTCATTTAAAAAAGAAATTGCTTGCTTTGGTGTAAGAGAATATGAAATTCCTTACTTTGAAAAATTAGGCGAACAATACAATTACAAATTAACTTTATTCCCACAATTCTTAAATACTGAAAACTATAAAGACGCATTAGGTTATGAAGTAGTCATGGTTAGAGGTAACTGCGTTGTCAATAAAGAATCAATGAAAGATTTAGCGAATCATGGTTTAAAATATTATTTAACTCGTACTGCTGGTTATAACCATGTTGATGTTGAAGCTTGTAAAGAATATGGTATTAAAACTGCATTCGTTCCTGGTTATTCACCAAACGCTATTTCTGAACTTGCTTTAACACTTGGTATGATGTTATTAAGAAATACTGCTTATACAACTGATTATACTCACAAAGGTAATTTCAAAGTTACAAATCAAATGTTCTCTCGTGAAGTAAGAGGTTGTAGAGTTGGTATATTAGGTTGTGGTAGAATCGGTTGTACAACTGCTTCATTATTCAAAGGCTTAGGCGCAGAAGTAGTTGGTTATGATGTCTTCCAATCAGATTATGCAAAATCTATTGTTAAATTCCTTCCATTAGATGAATTCATCAAAACTTGTGATATCATCTGCGTCCATATGAACTATGTCAAAGGAAGCAATGATAATTTCATCAATAAAGAATTCATTTCTAACATGAAAGATCATTCAATTATCGTCAATGTTTCTCGTGGTGAAATCCTTGATTTAGATGCAGCATTAGAAGCTGTTGAAAACAATCACTTAGATGGTTTAGCGATCGATGTTATTTCAAATGAAAAAACATTATTCTTCAAGAATTTCGAAGATCCAAAACACATGGATACACCTCAACATCAAAAATTAATTGATTTATATCCAAGAGTATTGGTTACTCCTCATGTTGGTTCTTCTACCGATAAAGCATTAATTGATATGATTGAAGTTACTTTAAAGAACTTAGATGAATTCCTTGAAACAGGTAATTGCAAAAACTCATTAATTAAATAATGATACTAATCCACTTAGAAATAAGTGGATTTTTATTATATTTAAGTTTCTAAAGTGGTATGATATTAATAATTTCATGAAAGGAAAATTATATGAACGAATGGAATTTAAAAAATATTTATCCAAGTGAAGAAGCTTGGGAACAAGATTATCAATCAATCAAAGAAAGAATCCAACATTTAGGTGATTTCAAAGGAAAATTAAACGAAGAAAAAACTTTAGAAGAATTCTTCTTATTCCAAGATGAATTAGAAAAATCATTTGAAAAGTTTTATTCATTTATCGCGATGAGTTACGATAAAGACCAAAAAAATTTATCTACTCAAGCTCGCATTATGAAGGCTAGATCATTATTCCCTGATTTTGGTGCAGCAACTGCCTATATCAACACAGAATTATTACAAAAACCTTATTCATTCTATGAAGAACTTGCTTCACACAATAAGGTAATTAAAGAACATTTATTCTCAATCAAACAAACATTTGATTCTAAAAAATATGTCTTATTACCAAATGAAGAAAAAATCATCTCTGATTATTCAATGGTTACTTCTTCTTTTGCAAGATTATATTCAATGCTCCAAAATAGTGATTTCACTCCTATTGAAGTAACTTTATCAACTAATGAAGTAGTCAAAGTATCTCCAAATACTTATACAAGTATCTTAATGAATTGTAATAAACAAGATGATCGTAAGAAAGTATTTGAAGCATTATTTGGCTATTATGATTTACATAAAAACACTCTTTGCTCCATTTATAAAGGTATTGTTGATTCTGATATTGCAAGAATGAAAGTTAGAAACTATCCTTCTATTTTAGAAAGTGTTTTAGATCATAATAAGATTCCTCAAGAAGTCTATTTATCTTTAATCAACACTGTTAAAGAAAATACTGCACCATTACAAAGATATATTAAATTAAGAAAAGAATTCTTTAATTTATCTACATATCATACTTATGATCGTTTCTTATCTTTCTCTTCTTCTAATGTCGAATATCCTTATTCAAAAGCTTATGAAGATGTTTTAAAAGCATTAGAACCTATGGGAGAAGATTTCTTAGCTCATGCAAAAATCGCTTTAGAAGAAGGACATGTTGATGTTTATCCTTCTGAAGGAAAAAGAAGTGGTGCTTATTCAACACAAGTATACGGACATGGACCTTATATTTTATTAAACCACACCAATACTTTAGATTCAGCATTTACTCTCGCTCATGAATGTGGCCATTCTATCCACACTCTTTATTCCAATGAAAATCAACCATATGCGACTAAAGATTATACAATCTTTGTCGCTGAAATTGCTTCAACATTTAATGAACAAGTATTCTTAGATTATTTAATGAAAAACTCTAATGATAAAGAATTAAAAATCCAAGCATTAGAACAACAAATTGATGGAATTGTTTCAACCTTCTATCGTCAAACATTATTCGCAGATTTTGAATATCAAGCACATATGTTAGTTTTAGAAAATAAACCATTCACTTATGAATCATTAAATAACATCATGGCAGATTTATACAAAAAATATTATGGTATTGACTTAGATGAAGAGCCATTAAAGAAAATGGTTTGGGCATATATCCCACATATGTATAATACACCATTCTATGTCTATCAATATGCAACATGCTTCTCTGCATCTATGAAGATTTATCAAGATGTTAAAAATAATGTTCCAGGAGCATTTGATAAATACATCTCCATGTTAAAAATGGGTGGATGCAATTATCCTGTTGAAATCGTTAAAGCAGGCGGTGTCGATTTAACCACAAAAGAGCCATTCTTAGCTGTTTGTAATAAATTAGATGAATTACTCAACGAATTTGAAAAACTCGTAAAATAAGGCTTAAAAAAGCACTTTGGAGATATATTTCCAAAGTGCTTTTATTTTAATCATCAAACTTACTAGCAAGTTTACCTCTATGAGGGATATATTTAAAAAATCGATCTAATAAATTAGAAAAGAAAGTAATTAATATTGAATTAGCCACCGTGGCGATTAATGTACCAATTCCTACTCCACATAAAGGAAGACCAAAGGCATATCCCATAATAATACCAAGGGCTAAAAAGCAAATATCAAAGCCTAATTTAAAATAGAAATATTTAATATTAAACTTTCTAGAAACGTATTTAGCGAATAAATCATATACTTGAGGATGGAAATAAGATTTCATTAATAATGCGACAGAAAAGCCTGTAAGAATAGTGCCTACGCTAAAGAAGATAATTCTTAAATATAAAGGTAAATAAGCAAAATCAGTCATATTAGGATTTAATATTGGTATTAATCTAAATAGATCTAAACATGCTCCATATAATAAGCAAGTAACAAAGCTCCATAAATAATGAAGTTTAATTTTTCTCATTACTATACAAAAGATAACTAGCAATATGGCTTGAATGACATATTCACCTTGTCCAAAAGATAGCCAAGATATTTTTTGGCTCAAAACATAAGCAGGTAAAACAATCATCGATAAGCCAAAATCACTCGCGGTTACAATCGCGACTGACAAAGCAAGAAGAATAACACCTAATACATACGCTATTTCTTGAAATAATGTTAGTTTTTTCTTTTCCATAGTAAGTTCCTTTTAACATTGATATTATAAACTATCTAGTAAAAATATCAAGGCAAAGAAAAAGCACTAGGTTATCCCTAATGCTTAAATAATTAATCTTCTACTAATGTAGCAAGTTTAGCTAAACGTTTGATTGCTTCAACTACTGAAATAACAGCTTGTTTAGAATCATATACTTCGCCAGCTAAAACTAAACGGTTTTGTTTGTTGTAGAGTTTGAATTGGAATTTATCATTTTTATCTTTGAATACATAGAATGAACCTTCGTAAACGACTGTTCTAAATTTTTCTAATGCTTCTTTACATGAAGCTTTTGATTGATAAACTAATGATGTAGCAATAACTCTCTTATTTGCAGCGACTAATTGATAGACAAATCCATCGCCTTCTTCTTTGATGACGTATGTACCTGTATTTTCTTGTTCAATTTCGAATTCAACTTTTTCAACTTGTTCATGATCTGTATCAACTGTATCATCAACAACAATGTTTTCGCTTAATGCCCAACGTTTGTAAGATTCAATTGCGTTAGTTGCGCTAGCTTTAGTTGAATAGTTTGCAGATGTAGCTAAACATCTACCTTGACGTGTCATAACTCTGAATGAGAATAAACCATGTTTATCTTCAACAACATCACAATGTGATAATTCAAGATTTTTCTTTAATGTTTCAATACCTGTTCTTACAGCTTTTTCAGATGTATAAGGTTCAGAAACAATAATAACTTCACCATTAGATGCTTTTAAATTATAACGATAGTTAGGACCTTCTGAAACGATGACATATTTACCTTTTACAGTATGTTCTTTTTCTTCATCTTCATCATAAGATTCTTTTTCATCTGCTTTGATTGCTGGTGTTGTTTCTTCTTCAGTTGCAGTTTCTTCTTCAGCAGGTGTTTCTTCTGCTTTTTCTTCTTCAACTGTTTCTTCTGCTTCTTCAGTTGTTTCTTCAGTAGTTTCTTCAACAACTTCTTCTGTTGTTTCTTCTGCTACTGGTTCTTCAGATTCTTCTGCTTCTTCAGCAGGTGTTTCTTCAGTTGTAACTTCTTCAGCAACTTCTTCAACTGCAGGTGTTTCTTCTACTTCTTCAGTTGTTTCTTCAACTGCTTCTTCTTTAACTTCTTCTACTGGTGCAGGTGTTTCTTCTTTTTTACTTGCTTCATAAGCTTTTGTTTTCTTTTTAGCAATTAAACAAAGAATAATTAATAATACTAAGAATGCTCCAGCACATCCAAAGAATAATCCAATGAATTTACCAGATACAGCGTTCGCTAATAAATTGACATTATATTGCATAAATCTTCCTCCCAAATTTAATATCTATCTTATTTTACAACACTTTTGTTAAATCTTTAAAGTAGATAATTAAATTTTTATTTATTTAGATAAATAATATCGGTTAAAAGAACACTCACTTTTAACAATTTTTCACTTTTTTTGCAAAATTTAAAAAAAATTGTTGCAATGTCATTTATTTGTGCTATAATCTTACTTGCTTGAAGCAAATGCCGACCTAGCTCAATTGGCAGAGCAACTGATTTGTAATCAGTAGGTTGCTGGTTCGATTCCGGTGGTCGGCACCATTTAAGTAAAATTAAAGCTTTGATTAATTTCAAAGCTTTTTTTGTTATTAGGAGTAACTAAATATGAATAAAATAGAAAGAATTCAAGAAAATAAAGGATATATTAGTAGACATTGCAAAGAACTATCTTCTGCCCAAATTAAAGCTAAAACATTATGTCAAAAATATAATATGAGTATGCCTGATGAAACTAACTTAAGAGAAGAAATTCTTTTTTCACTTCTAGGCACATATCATCCATGTGGAATTGAACCTTCCTTCCATTGTGATTATGGATTTAATATCCATCTACAAGGGTTTTGTTTATTAAACTATAACTGCGTAATCCTAGACACTTCTCCAGTCAATATTGGTAATATGGTCTTTATTGCTCCTAACTGCGTTATTGCTTGTTCTGGACATGCAATTGATCCAGTCCAAAGAGGAGAAGGCATTGGAACTTCTAAACCTATTACTATTAAAGATAATGTTTGGATTGGTGCTTCTTCTACAGTAATAGGAGGAGTCACTATTGGAGAAAATTCTATTATCGCGGCAGGAAGTGTCGTGACTAAAGATATCCCTGCAAATGTTATTGCAGGAGGAGTACCTTGTAAAGTCATTAGACCAATTACAGAAAATGATAAAGTTGATCCTTCGGTCATAGAATTCTAGTTAAAAAAGTTAAACAATGTAAAAAAGCGGTAATTTTTCACAAATTATCGATTTTTTTATTTTATTTTAATTTTTATAAGTTAAAATAATATCTACAATTAGTACAAAAGATTAATGAGGTGATATTTATGCGATCAAAAGCACATTGTGTTTTAAAATTATACGACTATTTAATTCAAGACAAAGATGTTATTATGCAAGAATTTATGAATGAATATAATATTTCTTCTCGTACGTTTAGAAGATATATTTGTGAAATCAATCAATATTTAATTTCTGTCTCCATAAGTAAAAAAGCTTATTTTAATAAAGAAAGAAATTCTTATATATTAAAAGATATTTAATTTTCTTTCTTTAAATCTCTTTTCATTAATGAATCAATCTCCTCTTTAGGAGATTTTTTTTCGAATAAAACATGATATACACTTGTAACAATTGGCATTTCAATATGATATTCTTGGCAAGCTTTATATAAATATGCGCAAGCTTTAACTCCTTCAACAGTCTTAGAATTATTATTTAATACTTCTTCGGCGTTATTTGCTTGTCCAATAGCATAACCAAAAGAAAAGTTTCTAGATTTAAAAGAAGTACAAGTTAAAAATAAATCACCTATACCAGTCAAACCTAAATAAGTATCTTTTTTACCGCCTTTATAAACACCAAATCTTGTCATTTCATGTAAGCCTCTAGTGATTAAAGCTGCTCTTGCATTATCTTGGAAGCCAAGGCCTGAACAAATACCACTTGCAATAGCGATAACATTTTTTATACATGCTCCATATTGAGCCCCAATTTCATCATCATTGGTATAAACTCTAAAATAAGCATTTGAAAACATCTTTTGAACAATTTCTGCATATTTTAAATTAGAACTTACTGCAGAAATTAAAGTAAATTCTTTATTCGCAACTTCTAAAGCAAAAGAAGGTCCAATTAAAGTGACAACATCTTTATATGAATATCCTTGTAATGCATTTTTAATAGTGTCTGATAAAGGAGAAAAAGTAGTCGCGTCTAATCCCTTAGCCACATTAATAATTAAAGTATCACCTTTAGAAAAATCTTTTATTTGTTTACAAACTAAAGTTAATGCTCCACTTGGAACGGCCAAAAGAATTACTTCAGGATTGAAGGTAGTTAAAGCCTCTGAAATAGAAGTAGTAGCTTTAATATTCTTATTTAATAAAGTTTCATTGAAGAATTTAGAATTCTTATGGTTTAAATTAATATCATTAATTTCACTTTCATTAACACCATAAATTAATACTTCATGATTATTATCGCTTAAAACATTACCTAGTGCGCTTCCCCAAGCACCACTTCCTAAGATTGTTACTTTCATAAATTCTCCTTTTTGTTTTTATTTTGATTAATAAAATAAATTAATAAATCAATAATTAATATAATAATAAATGGAATACTAGCCCCAAGCATATCAATTCCAACATCTTTAAAAGATGGACCTCTTGATCCGGCAAATATTTGAATGACTTCACTAGATGAAGCTAGAATAAAACTAACTCCAATAGAAAGAGGATAACTAATATATTTCTTTTTAATAAACATTAAATAAGTTAAAGTTCCAAATAAACTCATTGCCATAAATAAGCCAAAATGACCAATTAATTTTCTAATCCAATAAGAAAATGTCGCAATATCTTTAATATATGGTTGTCTAGTAATACTTACTTTAATAGTCTTTTCTATATGTTTAGAATCATAATCAAGTGATATTTTAATACTTGTTTCACCTTTTTCTAAAGTACGAATTAAACCATTATCATCAATTACTAAAATAGATGTATCGCCACTTTCATATTTAACATTTTTATATGTTGCTTCTTTATTAAATGAAATATCTAATTTAGTTGAATTTAATACGCTTAAAGATAAAGTATCATCATTTAAAGTATTATTGATAATAATTTCACTTGGGAATACATCATAAGTTTGTAAACTTGTTTCAAATAACTTAAATTCACTACTTCTAGAATAAACTTCTAAAGATAGATTAGAATTTGATTTATAAATATATAATTTATTGTTTTTAACTTCTGCATAATCTTCATCAACTTTGTAATATATATCATTAATATTTCCATCAGTTGGTAAATAAGAATAACTTAGATCATAACAACTATTTACATATAATTTTTCTTCTAATAAAGATAAAGAATAAGAAGTAATAGAATTAGTTATTGAACTGGTACCAGTTTTAAAATTTAATGAAGTTTTAATATCATCGTTTAAATTAATATCAATAGAAAAAGATGTATTGCCATTATCAAGATAAAATGCACCATATTGGTTAATAGAAACTACACTTGAAGTATATTCACATTTATAGATTTTACTATCACTTACTACATCAATATAATGATAAGTATTATAAGTTAAATAGTTATTTTCTTCATATTCACTTCCATCAATTAAGATTGTATATTGTGTAACCTTTGGATAAGTTACTTTAATAGGTAAGCTTAAACTTACATTACTATTAGCCTTAGAAGTAATTTTAATTTCACATTCACCTATAGAATTGAAATTAATTTTGCCATTGTTATCAATAGAAGCAATGGAAGGATCACTACTAACAAAAGATAAAGATTTATTAGAAGCTTCTGAAGGTAAAACACTTAAATCTAGTTTTAAATCTTCACCTAAATAAGTATTGCTTATTTCACTATTTAAAACTATTTGATTTACATCAATATAAACGTTATTTTCTTTTGTTACCCTATTTAAAAACGATGAAAAAATATTCACCACTTTATTAGATTCATTGCTTGAGGCAGTGCCATTTAATGAAGAATGAACAATAATTAGTGTTGAACAGATAATATATAAAACTAAACAAATGTATTTAAATATATTCTTTTTTTTCATAATTACCTCGTATAAGAGTATAGCACTAATAAAATGAAATATCATTTATTAAAAATAATTGTAACTACTTTCATCAAATTAGTATACAATAGATAACTAGAAAGGAGCCAAAATAGAATAATATAAGTTTAAAGTTAATTATCTACCTTTAATGAAGTTAAAATAATTTCTTATAAACTATATAATAATTCATGGAGACTTTCTAATAAAAAAGAAGACAAAAAAATTAAGATCTTTAATAATAAATTTATTAAAGAGTTAGCTAATATTTTGAATTCTATTTATATAACTAATAACATCAGGAGGCTAATATGTTAAAAGTTTGTAATCACCCTTTAATTGAAGTAAAGTTAAACCACATGAGAGATGAAAATACTCATCCAAAGGAATTTAGAGAAGCATTAGATGAAATCGCATCTTTAATGACTTATGAAGTATTTAGAGATTTAGAAGTTGTCGATTGTGATAAAACAATTACTACACCAACTAACGCAGTCTTACCAAAGAAAAAAATCAAACAAAATTTAATCATTGCACCAATCTTAAGAGCAGGTTTAGGTATGGTCGAAGGTGTTAGAAACATGGTTCCAACTGCTAGAATTGGCCATATTGGTATGTTTAGAAACGAAGAAACATTAGAACCACAAGAATACTATTTCAAACTTCCTGAAGTAGAAAATCCATTAGTACTCATTTGTGATCCAATGCTCGCGACAGGTGGTAGCGCTAATGCGGCAATTTCTGCAGTTAAAAAAAGAGGCTATAACAATATTAGATTAATGTGTTTAGTCGGTGTACCAGAAGGTATTTCTGCAGTCCAAAAAGCACATCCAGATGTCGATATCTATATTGCAGCAGTCGATGATCATTTAAATGAAAAAGGTTATATCTTACCAGGTTTAGGTGACGCTGGTGATAGAATCTTCGGTACTAAGTAATATATAAATAAAAATAAGCGAGACTTTGAAGTCTCGCTTTTAGTTTGCAAATGAATTGCTATTTATTATTTTTGTTAATACAGTTATTATTTCTTCATAGGTAATTTTAAGCGTTAATAAATTATATGTAATTTTATTAAAATCACTTTCATAGAATTTAGCATCGATAATATCTTTTAAAACATCATTAATATTAATATCATCATTCGCAGATAAACATGTTATGTTTTTCTTTCGATCTTCACGCACATTATAAACTAGGATTTTAAACTCAGTTGAATTTATATTGATTTGAGGAAATATCATATATAAATCATAAATATGGCGTGAATTACGTTCTACTTTATCATTTAAATAATAATCACAAAGGGCGAATACTTTATCAACAAAAGTTCTTTCTAATGATTGAGTTTGAATTGGAAATTCTTCTAATTCAAATTCTTTTATAATATCTTTGTATTGTTCAATAAAGAAATCATAATAATAAGAAGATACATTC
>CAVJGK010000021.1:0-16270 GCA_963648895.1 Lachnospiraceae bacterium
GTCATATATCCGCGCTTAGTCGAGCAATATCTCTAGCATCACAAGGTTATACCTATATTTCTTATCCAAATACTATCAACGATCCATTGTTACAAGAACAAGTAACATCATTAGATTCAAATAATGTCGTTGGTCAAGATTTTCAAAAAGTCGTCATGATATTAAATCCTTATTTTTATTATAAGGATGGAAAATTGTATTCTAAAGAAATTGATTCTAAACCTTATCCATTAGTAAAAATGCTTTATCAAGGACTAACTAGAGCAAGAGAAGAAATAACTTTAATTATCACTGATAAAGAATTATTAGAACAAATATTAAAAATTTATGGTTTATAGTCACTAATTTTTAAAATTATATTATATTTTTGTTGAAGTATTGATTTTTAATTGATATTATTATTGTGTTGTCGCCTTATAGAGGGCCTCAACCGCATTGAATAGGTTTAAAAAGACATTTGTCTACCTTAAAAGCGAGTCTAAGTCTATAGAAAATAGGAGGTAACGAAATTTATGTACGCAATTATCGAAACTGGCGGAAAGCAAATTAAAGTTGAAGTTGGTCAAAAAATCTTTACTGAAAAGTTAGATGTTGAAACAGGTGCTTCATATACTTTTGACAAAGTATTACTTGTTTCAGGTGATAAGACACAAGTTGGTACACCATATGTTACAGGTGCTACAGTAGTTGCAAAAGTTGAAAAACAAGACAAACAAAAGAAAATCTTAGTTTTCAAATATAAGAGCAAAGCTAACTATCGTAGAAAACAAGGTCATCGTCAACCATACACATGTTTAACAATCGAATCAATTAATGCTTAATTAATATGATCCAAGTTAGTGTGATTTCGCATGATGGTAAATCTTATGGACTTGAAGTTAAAGGACATGCAGGATTTGCCGAATCTGGCAAAGATTTAATCTGTGCCGGAGTATCAAGTATAGTTACAGGTGGTTTCAATGCATTGAATAAAGATGATATTGAAGAGATTGCTTTAGAAGAAGGATGCGCTAAAGTGATACTTAAACCTGATTGTGAATCTTTAAAGGTTCTAGATGTAATTATTATTCAATTACAAACTATGCAAGAGAGTTATCCAAAATATATCAAAATAAAATAAATACGAAAGAAGGTGCAAACTATGATGTTTAAATTAAATATTCAATTATTTGCTTCTAAAAAAGGTGTCGGTTCTACAAAGAACGGTCGTGACTCAGAATCTAAGAGATTAGGTTGTAAAGTCTCAGATGGTCAATTCTGCACTGCAGGATCTATCATTTACCGCCAACGTGGTACAAAAATTTATCCAGGTGTTAACACTATGAAAGGTGGAGATGATACTATTTTCGCTACATGCGATGGTATTGTTAAATTCGTCCGCTGGGGTAAATCAAGAACTAAAGCAACAGTTGTTCCAGTCGAAGGAAATAATTAATTTTGTTATCAAGCATTTGGGTTATCCAGATGCTTTTTATTTCATTAATTTCTCAATAATATCTTATAGTTATCCTAAAGGATAAAAGTAGAGATTATTTATTGAGATTTTTCAATGTTATTTGTATAATTAAAACATGTTTAAGAAAGGAGACTAATGAATATGTTTATTGATAAAACAAGACCTTTTGTTGTTAAAGCTGGAAGAGGTGGTAATGGAGCCCTTTCTTTTTTACATATTAAATCAAATGAATTTGGTGGACCTGACGGCGGTAATGGAGGCCGTGGAGGTAGCATCATTTTAAAAGCAACTAGTGATGAATCAACATTAATGAGATTCTCACATGTTAAAAAAATCCAAGCAGAAGATGGAGAAAAAGGCCAAAAGAAGAAAATGTATGGCCATGCAGCAGAAAATGTTTATGTTAAAGTTCCAGTTGGAACTGTCGTTTTTGAAGAACCTTCTCATACTTTTTTAGCAGATTTATCCAAAGAAGGACAAGAATTTGTCGTCGCTAAAGGAGGAAGAGGTGGAAGAGGTAATGCATGTTTTACAACTAGCGTTATTCAAGCACCTAAAGTTGCAGAAAATGGTCTTCCTGGACAAGAAAGAACTATTACCTTAGAAATGAAACTTCTTGCTGATGTTGGATTAGTTGGTTTACCTAGTGTTGGTAAATCTACACTTTTAAGTGTAATTTCTGCAGCAAAACCAGAAATTGCCGATTATCCATTTACAACAATTACACCTAATTTAGGTGTTACATATTTAAAAGATGGTTCATCTTTCGTCGTTGCTGATTTACCTGGACTTATTGAAGGTGCATCACAAGGTAAAGGCTTAGGATTACAATTCTTAAGACATATTGAAAGATGTAGAGTTATTGTTCATGTTCTTGATATGACTCATGAAGATCCATTAAATGATTTTGAAGTAATCAACAATGAATTAGAAACATATGGTTTTAATTTATTAAAAAGACCTATGATTGTTGCTTGCTCAAAAGTTGAAGATGAATTAACAGAAGAACAATATTTAAAAGTTAAAAAAGCATTAGAAGGCAAATATGACGTTTATCCAATATCTGCTTTAACTAATGATAGAATTGATATTCTTCTATATAAGATTAAAGACGTATTAGCGACAGCAGAATACTTCCCATTATATGAAGAAAAAGACCAAGATGTTAAAGTTTACGATGCACATCTTGACTTAAAAGAAGAATTTAGAATTGAAAAAGTTGGTCCACATGCATTTAAGATTTGTGGTGAAAGAATTGAAAGAACATATTCTTTAATCAACTTAACATCTGATGAAGGTGTGTTAAAATTATTATCAATCTTACGTAATTTAAAGGTTGATGACAAATTAAAAGAAATGGGCGCAGTAGATGGGGATAGCGTTACTCTTTGTGATTTCGAATTTGATTATTTCGAATAGGAGGCTATTTAACCAATGAAAAAAATATTAACTTACGCATTAATATCTTTATTTTCTATTACATTTGTTTCTTGTGGTGGAAATCAATCACAAGATAGTTCTAGTGATGGAACAAATGAATTACAAAAAATCACTTTAAGCCAAGTTAAAACTGGTATGAATCAACATTTATTTCCTTCGACAGGAGATAATGAATTAATTGTAGTTCCTGTATATTTTTCCGATTTTACTCCAACAACATTAGGTATTGATGAAGAACAATCTTTAAAAGATATTTATAATGTCTTCTTTGGAGATAGTTATGATGTAACTTCTTCAACTCATCCTACCGGATATGAATCAGTAGCAAGTTATTATAAAAAATCTAGCTATGGTAAATTTAATTTATCTGGAACAGTTACTAAATATTGTAACTTAGGCATGACTTTATTAGAACATGTTAAAGGTGCAGATCATAATGATCCTATAACCTATTTAAAAGATAAAGTCATCTCTTGGTTAAAGGTTGAATATCCTGATTTAATTGGCAATTATGATAAAGATAAAGATGGATATTATGATGGATTAGCTTTAGTTTTCCCAAATGATGATTATGAAACATATGGAAGTGGTAATAATTGTATTTCTTATTTTGAAACATATTATAATACTACTTTATCACCTAATATGAGAGATAATTTATTAACTACTTTATACGCTTATACAGTTACAAATACTGAAGCAAGTAACGTAGATAATCCAACTTGTCCAAGTTATACTTGGTTAAGTTATAATTATTTAAATAGTGGTAATTATAAAGACTCAAATGGTAATTTATTAGTAGATGGACATATCTTTATCCATGAATTTGGTCACTTACTTGGTTTATCTGATTATTATGCAAGTGGTTCAACTACACCTATGGGTAAACTTGATATGATGGATCAAAATATCGGTGATCAAAATGCATTCTCTAAATATGAATTAAATTGGTTAACTCCAACTGTAGTTAATGCAGCAGGAACTTATGAAATTAGTTCTTTAGAAGATGAAGGTAGCGCATTATTAATTCCTTCTAGTAGCTTATTTTCTTCTTCACCATTTGATGAATATTTATTACTCGAATTTTATACTCCAACAGGAGTAAATGAATTTGATGTGAAAAATAAATATGGCAATTATCAATTAATCGATGAATCATTTATTAAAATCTATCATGTTGATGCTAGATTAGGACTTGTCGATACAAGAACTAAAACATATAAATACATTCATGAATATCCAACTTCAATGAATGATTATAACTATGTAACTATTGCACATTCCAACACAAGTGTTATGCTTAATAAAGATAATAACTTAATCAATGTTGTTTCTAAGAGCAATCCAAATAGTGTTTTAACAAATACTTTCACATACAGAAAAGATGGTTTTGTCAAAGGTACTAAATTAACTGACTTCAAATTTAATGACAACAATTCATTAAAATACAATATTGTTATCAAATCTATTGATAATAATAAAGCAACTATTTCTATTTACGATAAATAGAGAAAGGAGGTCCCTATGCAAGATAAAAATCTTAAAAGTGTTTATATTGGACTTATTTCTGCATTTTTATGCCTACTTACATTCCTAGGCATTATCTTGCTTGCAAAAATCTAATATGTATTATTATTTAAAAGGTAAAATTGTCTCAATTTTTGAAAATTCTATTGTCATCGATGTCAATGGAATTGGCTATGAAGTATTGGTAATTGATTCTTCGATGTTTGAACTAGATGAAGAGGAAATTATTTATATCGTTCATATTTTAAGAGAAGATGAAGAATATTTTGTCGGATTTAGATCTTTAGATGAAAAAGATGTTTTTAATAAGCTTATTTCATGTAAAGGCGTAGGACCTAAAACTGCTTTAAGTGCTTTAAAAGGCATAAGCATTAACGAATTTATTGAAGCGATTGAAAATGAAGATATCAAACGCTTAAAGAAATTAGATGGCATTGGACCAAAGGCTGCAAGTCAAATTATTTTAGATTTGAAAGGTAGTTTATCTAATTTCAAAGCTAGTAACAAAGTTAACAAAAATATCGTTAGAAATCGCAATATCGATGATGCAATTATCGGTTTAAAAGGCTTAGGATTTAAGCAAAAAGAAATTGAAAATTGCATTGATTTAATCAATGATGATTCATTGACAACCGAAGAATACATTACCCGTGTATTAAGAATGATGAGGAAATAATATGGCAAGAATGTTAGATCCAAACAAAAAAGATAATAAAGAAATGGAAGAAGAAAAATCTCTTCGTCCATTAGCTTTTGATGATTATATTGGCCAAGAGGAAATGAAGAGAAATTTAAGAGTTTTTATTTCCGCGGCAAAAAAAAGAAATGAAGTCCTTGACCACGTTTTAGTCTATGGTCCTCCAGGACTTGGTAAAACAACTTTGGCTTATGTTGTGGCTCATGAAATGGGTACCAATATTAGACTTGTCAATGGTCCAAGTATTGAAAAACCAGGCGATTTAGCCGCGATTTTATCGACTATTGAACCTGGAGATATTCTTTTTATCGATGAAATTCATCGTATTCCTCGCGTTGTTGAAGAAATTTTATATGGTGCGATGGAAGATTTTACATTGACTTTAATGATTGGTAAAGATGATGAAGCAAGAAATATTTCTATCGATATCGCTCCATTTACTTTATTTGGTGCGACTACTAAACCTGGAGATTTATCTTCACCTTTAAGAGATCGTTTTGGTATTACTTCGAGATTAAATTATTATACTACTGAAGAATTGACTTCTATTGTAAAAAGAACATCTATGGTTTTTAAAACACCAATTGATGAAGAAGCGGCCAGAGAAATTGCTTGTAGAAGTAGAGGAACACCTCGTATTGCCAATAGAATTTATCGACGTGTTAGAGATTTTGCTTCTTATTCAGATGCGGATAACATCTCACTAGAATTAACAAAAGAGGCATTAAATTTCTTAAAAATTGATGCATTAGGTTTAGATGATATTGATACAAGATATATCCGTACGTTGATTAAAAGATTTAATGGGGGCCCAGTGGGACTTGAAACTTTAGCTTCAACCATTGGAGAAGAGGTAAATAACTTAGAAGAAGTTTATGAACCTTTCTTATTAAAACTAGGTTTAATCAATAAAACTCCACGTGGTAGAGTGGCGACAGAACTTGCTTATCAACATTTCAATATCGATTTATTTACTAAGGATTAGAAGGGAAAATATAACCCTTCTTTTTTATTTTTAGTTTTAATTAAGGCTATATGACAATAAGTTAACAAAATAATCTAATTTTCCAACCTTATTATTGAAAATAATAACTATAAATAGTATACTATTAACCGATTTATTGAAATAAATGGTGATTTATTTATATAAATAAATAAGTCAAATATCAAAAATCTCATTAATTAAAAAATGATATTTATTTAGGAGGAAGAAAATGCGTCGATTCTATGGATTCTTATTATTGATAATTTCTACATTATTGATCATTGTCTGTGGAACTAATCCACAACTAGAAAAAATCACTTCAGGATTAGAATATGAAGGTGGTTATGAAACTTTATACAAAGTTGATTTAGGAGAAAATGACACGATTGAAAACATTAGTTCTGTCGTTGTTAATAGACTTGAAGATGCTGGTGTTGAAAACGCAAGCGTCGCTCATGAATCTACTAAAGATGGTGATGAAAACTACATTCGTATCAAGATGA
This sequence comes from Lachnospiraceae bacterium, assembly GCA_963648895.1. GTDB lineage: Bacteria > Bacillota_I > Bacilli_A > RFN20 > CAG-449 > UBA3210. The sequence continues at coordinate 6,609 of CAVJGK010000021.1, forward strand.
ATGCTGAAACTGAAACAGATTTAGACTATGTCTTAAGATCTGTTGAAGCTACTGGTAAAATCACTGTTTCTACATTACTTTCAAATGACCCAGATTATTCTTTAGAAATGGAAGAACCATTCGTCATTGGTAGCGCAGAAGTTGAATGGAGTTCATCAACTCCATATGTATCTGTTTCATTAAAAGATGCAAAAGAATTTAAAAATTTCACTGATATTTGTAACGATGCTTATAAAAAATTCATGGAAACATATAATTCTGATTCAGAAGACTCTAATAACATCACAGGTGTTATGGTCTTATGGCTTGATAAAACTGATAATGATTCATATGTTGAAGCTTACCAAGATACAGAAACTTTAAGACAAGAAGAAATTAGAAATAAGATTCTTGCATTAGTTCCAACTGATAATTTTACTTATACAGAAGACTCCAATGGTGATTATCAAGATGCATCATTTAGAATTTCAGCTTATGACTATACTCAAACTGAAATGGTTGCTGCATCTGCTCATACAATTGAAAGAATTGTAAACTATGGTGCTTCAAGTTTCAAAATGGATAGATTATATACTCAAAGAATTGAAGCTAGTGAAGGTAGTAACTTTACAAACTACATCATCTTTGGTATTGCAGGAGCAAGCGTACTTGCATTAATCTATTTAGCAATCAGATTTAGAGTTGCTGGTTTAGCAGGATTTACTTCTATTATCTTAAGCTTATTCATCCAATTAATTGTCTTTAATTTCTTTGGTTATACATTTACAACAATGGTTGCTTTAGGCTTCTTAGTATCCTTAATCTTAAATTTCTCATATGTTGTTTTATATTTAACAAAATTCAAGAAAGAATTACAAAATGGTAAGACTGCAATCAAAGCTAACCAACAAGCAAGTAAAACTACATTTGTTAATTTAATCGATGTTACAGTTTTATGTTTATTTGTTACAATCATCGCAGTTAACGCTGTTTCTTCTCAAACTAAATTATTCCCAGCTAATGTTTTAATTGGTACATGTACAAGTTTAATAGTTAATCGTTTATATACATTATTTGCGATGTATTGGTTAAGCCATAATAAACTCGCAAGTGAAAAGACTTCAATTTTTGGTATCAGTTCTAAATCTGATAAGATTGAACAAGCTAGTATTAAAGCAATCAATAAAGTTGATCCAGTTAAGAATTTAAAAAGAAATTCAATTATCGCAACTGTTATTTCAGGTTTATGCGTCATCTTAATTTCTGTATTTGTTATTATTCCTTCTACTAACGTATTTAATGTTTCTAACGATGCACAAACTTATACACGTATTGAAATGTCATCATATGTTGATGCTTCTTCAAATCACTATATGTTTGAAAGATCAGAAGATGTTAGAAAATTCTTCGAAGAAAATTATCCAGAAATTGGTTCTAAAATTTATACAATCGATATTACAGTTGTTGAAGATGTTTTACCTGAAGCAGAAGATTATACAACTGTTCAAAAACATGACGTCGCTTATGTTTCTATCGCATTAGATTCTATTTCTACTTATGCAGAAGCAATTGACAATAACGACTTTAAAGCAACTCTTCAAGCAAAAACAAATTATTCTTCAGAGGATTATGAATTAAAGGCATACGTTGTTAGAGTTACTTCTTCAAGCGTCAATTACTTAACTACATCTGCAATTATCGTTGTTTCATTATTCGCAGGTTTATCATTCGTATTCGTCTTAGTAAGATATGGTCATACTTATGGTTTAGCAACATTAGTTACTTTAATCCCAACTTCATTAATCGCAATTTCATTCTATGTCGCAAGTAGAATTGGTATGTCAGCTTTATCATTAACTGGTATTGCGGCAGGATTAATTGTTGTTATGATCGCTCAAATCCCATTATATGAAAAGAACAAATCTTTATTAAGAGAAAACAAAATTAAAGTTGGTACTCTTGAATCTAGAACTGCAATTGTTAGACAAGTATTAGAAAGTGAAACAAGAACTGTTACATTAATTTCTTTATTTGCAATTGTCGCTACTTTCGTTGTTGCATTCGCTTCTCCATTAACTGCAAGTGTATTTTCAACTTATGGTGCAATGGCTATTACCATCTTCATTGGTTATATCTGCACTATATTACTCGCTCTTCCTTGTCAATTATTCTTCTTTAAACATTTACATTGGAACTTCTCAATCAATAGAGAAAAGATCAATAAAAAGAAGATGGAAGAAGCAAAACTCAAAAATAAAAATCCTGGTTCTGAAGCTCGTGAAGCTATCATTCCTGGAATTAATGACTAATAAAAAGGCTACGTTTGTAGCCTTTTACTTTAGGAGGGAAAAATGAATTCGTTCCAAACAAAATTACTTACTGCTTATAATCTTTCTATTGAAGATTATGATGAAATGACTAAAACTTTAACCTTTAATGATTTAGAAGATCCTTTGAGATTTTTAAATATTGAAAAAGCAGTGAAGCGCATTAAAGATGCGATTAAAAACAATGAAAAAGTAACTATCTATGGTGATTATGATTGCGATGGATTTACTTCAACTGCCATATTGGTAAAGATGTTTAAAATCTTAAATTTTAATGTTAAATTCTATATTCCTTCTAGGTATAAAGATGGTTATGGATTAAATCATGAAAATGCCGTTAAATTAGTTGAAAACGGCTTTAAATTAGTTATTTTGGTCGATAATGGTATTTCTTTAAATGATGAAGTTGAATATTTAACTTCTAACGGCGTTGATGTATTAATTTTTGATCATCATGAAATGGGTGAAGTTTTACCTAATGCATATACCATTGTTCATCCATTTTTAAAAGTTGATGGAAGTAAATTACCTCAATGCGCGGCTTATGTATGTTTTAACGTTTCTAGATTAGTATTAGGATATGTTGATCCTTATTTAATGGTTTTAGGAGGAATTGGTACTATTTCTGATATGATGAGTTTAAAATCATATAATCGAATTATTGTAAGATTGACCATTGAAGCGATGAAGATTAATAATTATCCTCAATTTACTTATTTATTAGAAAATAATCCTTTAGTTGATGAAAATGATATTGGTTATACTATCGCTCCTAAAATTAATTCTTTAGGTAGAATGATTGAAGATACAAAAGTTAATGAAGGAGTTAGATTTTTAATCTCAGAAGATCTAAGTGAAATTAAAAATAAAGGATATATTATTCTTCAAAATAATTATCTAAGAAAAAAATTAACTGCTTCAATTATTCAATCTATTTCGTTAGAAGAAGTGAAAAATGATTTGGTCTATGTTTTATATATCCCACATATTAAAGAAGGTTTAATTGGTATTATCGCCAATAAGATCATGGTTGAAAATAATGTGCCTACTATTTGTTTTACCGATGGAGAAGATGGTATATTAAAAGGCTCAGCGCGATCATTAAACGGTTTTCCTTTAAATGAAGTTTTTGTTTCTTTAAGTGAATATTGTCTAACTTGTGGTGGTCATTCTTTAAGCGGGGGATTGTCGATAAAAAAAGAAGATTTATTAGATTTTAAAAAAGCAATTAATGAACTTTGTATAGGTAAAAAATTAACTCCAAATGAAGAGATAAATATTCAAGTGACTAAAGAAGAATTAACTTTAGAAAATTATGCTTTTTTACAAACTTTAAGACCATTTGGACAAGATTATAAAGAACCTTATTTTACTTTAAAATGTCCTACCAATATTATTTATCCTTTAAAAGATATTCATATTAAAGGAGCATTAAACCCTAATTTATCTTTTATAGGTTTTAATATTCAAGCAAATCATAATTATGAATATGCTTATTTAAAAGGGAAGTTAGAATTAAATACGTTTAGAAAAAATTCTTTACAGTTAAGAATTAGTGAAATTAAATATTAAAATTAACCAAAAATATACAAATTCGATATATAATAATTAAGTTAAAAAGAAAGGGATAAAGAAAAATGATAAATTTTTTAGATGATGTAGCTTCTTCTGCAACTGCTACTACTGATTCTTCATCTGGTTTTTCATGGTCAGGTATTTGGGAATCGATTAAAAGTTGGTGTTTAACAACTGGTATTAAATTCATAATCGGTATTATTGTATTAATAGTTTTATTTATAATTATTAATCAATTTGCCAAAGGTTTAAGAAAGAATCTTAGAAAAAAGGGCAAAGATGAATTAGTTTGTAATGCTGTTTATAACATTACAAGAAAAGTATTAAAAGTCTTAGCTTTAATTGTCTTCTTTGGCTTTATCGGTGTCGAAATGACAGGTATTGCAAGCATTATTTCTTCTTGTGCAGTCGCTTTAGGTTTAGCTTTACAAGGCTCACTTTCTAATATTGCAGGTTGGGTAATTTTAATTGTTACTAGACCATTTAGATTAGGTGATTTTATTGAAGCTCAAGGAGTAAGTGGAACTGTTGAAGAAATCAATCTTATCTATACTCATTTAAAGACAACAGATAACAAAGTTATTTATCTTCCAAATGGCGCTTTAAGCGGCGGAAATATCACTAACTATTCTGTTAAACCTATTCGACGTCTTAACCAAGTATATTCAGTTGCTTATTCTGCCGATGTTGATTTAGCGTTAAAGATTATTTATGAAGTTGCAAGCAAACACGCATTAGTCTTAAAAGATCCAGAACCATTTGTAAAAGTTCAATCATATGAAAATTCTTCGATTGATATTTGCTTAAGAGTTTGGATGAAAAACGAAGATTATTGGACTGTCAATTTCGACTTGCTTGATCAAATCAAAAAAGCACTCGATGAAAATAATATTGAAATTCCATTCAATCAACTCGATGTTACAATCAAAAACAAATAAGATATTAGGTATCAGCAATGATACCTTTTATTTTTGCTCAAAAAATAGTATTTTTTGCTCCCTTTAGTAAAGTAAAATGGCTTTTTCTATTTAAAATAAGTGAAAAATTTATTATTATATAATAAATACGAGATTTTATCGTGTAGAAAGAGGGTAACTATGAGTGATTTTGAGACTGAATTACAAAATAGAGCCAAGAAGAATAAGAAAACTTTTATCACTAAGATTTCTGTCATTGGCATTATCGCTCTTTTAATTGTGGTTTATTTTGTCACACCTATTTCTAAAGTTAGTAATTCAACCATTGATGGAATGATTTATTTAAGCGTAGATAATTATCTATCAATTGCAGGTATTTCAAAATCTAATTCTTTATATTTAATCGATAAAGATAAAATCGCTAACGCATTAAAAGATTATCCACTCATTGATGAAAGTAGCGTAATTGTATCTATCTCTCCAATGGGATTAAATATATTCGCTCAAGAAATATCTCCAATGTTTAAATATGAAAATGAATATTATTTAACAAACGGAAATAAGGTGGATGATTCTTTAATTAATTCAACAGATGAATTTATTAAAAATTATATGACTTCATATTTACCTATGTCTTTGTCATTAGTTACTAAACCATTAGAAGGTAAATTTAATAAAACTAGATATATTCGTTTATGTAACTTAATTTTAAATTTAAGAAAGAGTGAAAATAAATATCAAGTATCTTATGTAGGATATGATGAAGATAATTACTATTTTGATTTTTATTACAAGATTGATGATTCAACTTTATTAAAAGTTAGCTTTGATGCTTTAAATAGTATTTCAATCGCTTCTAACATCATCAATCAAAATTCTTTAGAAAAATACTTAGAAAAAGGTATTGATGGAAATTATTTATATAACGATAGTCGTATTGTTCCTTATGAAGAAACAATTGAAGATAAAACTTATACCATTAAAGGTATTAAAGTAATTTATGATAATACGAATGTAATTTATAACGTATTACCAAATAACAAATAGGAGGGGATTCTATGGGTGATGATAGCAATAAAAAATATGCAGCTTTAGAAATTACATCTAAGTGTGTAAGACTTGTATATGGATTTGTTCAAGATGAAAAAGTTTATGTTCTCCATGCTTTAGAATCATCTTGTAACGCTTTAGAAAAAGGAGTAGTAGTTGAATCAGATGCATTAATTGCCGCGATTAAAGGTGTTGTTTCTTCCGCGAGTGAAAGTATACAAGGCCTTAAAATTAGAGATGTGGTTATGTCAATTCCTCCTTTAGCCCTTCAATGGAAGTTAGAAAATGCTTCAACCAATACCATCGATCCATTAGGAAAGATTGGCCAAATGGATATTAATAACTGCATATCTCAATTAAAGAAAGTAAAATTTGGTGATGGATTTAAAGTTTATGATGTTATTCCTTACAAATATGTTTTAGATGGTAAAGAAACATCCGAAGAATCACCAATTGGTAAAATGGCACAAAACTTAACAATGTTTGCCACAGTATATGCTTTAAGTGAATCATATGTTGATAAATTTATTAAAGTTGTTGAACAAACTGGTTTAAGAGTTAAACAAGTAACAACCGCACCTTTAGTAACTGCGATGTATTTATCCAATGTTGAAGATATTCAATCTTTATCTTCTACTTATTATTTACTCAATATTGGAGGAGATATTACTTCATTTTCTAAGATTGAAAATAAAACGGCAATTACTAAAAACCAATGCATTGGCTTTGGTAGTGATAAAATTTCTCAATACATGTCAGAAAAACTCAATATCACATTTAAAGAAGCAACCATGCTAAAAGAAAAATATGGTATGGATGTAGAACCTGGATTTAAAGTCTATGTATATAAAAATATCACATTTAAAGATATTTCTAGCGCGATTGAAGATTGCTTAAAATTATTAATCGAAAGACTAAAATTAATTATCACAGATTGGAAAGAAACAGATAATAAATTTATTCCAATCGTCTTAACTGGTGGAGGTTCTAGATTAAATGGATTAGTTGAACTTTTACAAAGTCAATTAGGTGGTAATATTATTTCTTATGTTCCTTATAGTTTTGGAGCGAGAAACCAATCTTATCAAGTTTGTTTAGGTTTAATTAAATACGCGGATAAATACGTAGCTTATGATGGAGATGATGCTTTTACAAATACAATCATTTCTAGAGTTTCTGATTCTTCAACTAAAAGATCAGATAGATATAACGCTCAAGAAGAGCTATAGGAGGTAAGATGGAAGAATTTAATTTTGATGCATTTGAAAGTTATGCAAAAATAGTCGTTATCGGTGTCGGCGGAGGTGGATCTAACGCCGTTAACCAAATGATTAAAGACGACATAAAATCTTGTGAATTCTGGGTAATCAATACTGATGCTCAAGCTTTATCTACTTCTCAAGCTGAACATAAATATGTTTTAGGTAAAGATTATACTAAAGGCTTAGGCGCTGGTGGTAATCCAGAAATTGGCGCTCAAGCTGCTACTCAATCTATTGAAGATATTAAAGAAATTGTCCAAGGGGCAAATATGGTCTTTATCGCTGCTGGTATGGGTGGAGGAACTGGTACTGGTGCTGCACCAATTGTGGCAAAAGCCGCTAAAGAAGCAGGTGCTTTAACCATCGCCATTGTTACTAGACCATTTGGTTTTGAAGGTAATTCAAGAAAAGTAAAAGCAGTAGAAGGATTAAATAAATTAAAAGAAGTTGTTGATTCAATCATTGTCGTTTCTAACGATAAATTAATGATGATGAATGGCAATAGATCAATCGCTGATGCGTTTGCAGAATCTGATAGAGTTTTATCTCAATCGGTTAAAACTATTACTGATTTAATTTCTTTACCTGGATTAATTAACCTTGATTTCAATGATGTTAAAACAACTTTAGAAGGCAAAGGTTTAGCGTTAATTGGTTTTGGTGTCGGAAGTGGCCAAAATAAAGCAATTGATGCGGCAACTAATGCGATTGCTTCTCCTTTACTTGAAGCAAGTATTAAAGGTGCTCATTCGATGATTATTTCCATCACCGGCGGTAATGGTGTTACATTAGATGAAACACAAGAAGCAGTTTCTTATATTACAGAAGCGGCAGGATCTAATGTTAATATCATCTTTGGTGTTCAACAAAATCCTGAATTAAATGACAATATGTTAGTATCTGTTATTGCGACTGAATTTGATGAAGATTATGTTCCTAGTGATCCTACTCCATATGTAAGACCAACTAGAACTCCAGTAGTTGAAGAAAAGAAGGAAGAAGAAACTTCTATTCCTCAAGATACTAATTCAATCTTGCCAGATTTTTTCCAAGATATTGATTTAGATTCAGATAAACAATAAAGTTATTTATTTAATTTAATTAAGGAGGGAGAACAATGGGATATTTGCATTCATATATAACTAATGTTGGTAGTAAATCATTGAAAGAAATTCCATTCACAGAAGTGGATGGTTTAATCTTGTCAATGGTTTCATTAATCGACGTTAAAAATGCAATTCCTGATCCTTCTAAAACTAATAAAAAGACATTCCATAAAGTAATGGATAATCAATATAAGTTTCATAAAAAGAAACAATTTGGTTTTATCCTCAATAAAAGAATTTCTGATATGGTGTTTGAAGCAAGTGTATGTCATCGTTTAAAAAACTTAAAGATGTATAATGCAGAAGTGACACTTGATGAAGAAATAGTTACTCAATCAACTTTCTTTATGTGTGATTTAAATGATAAAACAACTATTGTAGTTTTTGGTTCAACCGATGATTCGATTGTCGGATGGAAAGAAGATTTCAATATGATGTATAAATCAGATGTTCCATGTTTACAAAAAGCCGTTGATTATGTTAATAAATATTGTGTGGAAGATAAAGAATATATCTTTGTTGGACACTCCAAAGGTGGATTAGAATCTTTATATGCCGCGGCATTTTGTAAAGAAGAAATCTTTAATAAATTAAAATGTGCATATTCTTTTGATGGACCTGGATATAGTATTAAAACATTATTAAAAGTTCCTACATATCGTAAAAGTAAAATGCTTTTATATGTTCCTTCAGAAGGGGTAGTGGGAAGATTCTTTTATGAAATGGTGCCACCGGTAATTATTCATTCTAGAGCTCGCGGACTTCAAACTCATGATCCTCTTACTTGGTCAATCGATAAAATAAATTTTAAAAGAGATAAGGCCTTTTCAAAGGGCAGTGATGAAATCAATAATCAAATTGATGGAATCATGTTTGATTATGATGAAGAATATAAAAAAGTATTCGTTGAAAGCTTATTTAATATTCTATATGCCGGGGATGCTAAATCTTTAACTGATGCAGGAACTCATCCTTATCGCGGATTAAAAGTTTTCCTTTCTTTGAAAGTTAAAGATCGAAAGCTGATTTTAAAATTATTTAACCAATTATTTGTTAATAAAATTGTAAGAAAAGAATTAATCTTAGGATTTTTAGACGTATTTAACGTCCAAGGATTTAAGATGATAGATAGGAAGAAAGCTAATGAAAAGAAACGTTCAAGATGATTTAGATTTTGATTTTGAATTGCCATTACAAGATAATGAGCAAGAAGAAACAAAAGTCACATATCAAAAAACAAAAAAAGGTGATCATTTAGTTATTGGTGATTCTTCTTTAGATTTAAGTGATGATTGCTTAATTATTAGAAGAGTTAACAAAAGTGGCAAAGAAAAAATCTTAATTGATTTATTAGAAATTAAAGCTACACAAACAAAAATGTCATCTCATCCTGTCTTTTTGTTTTTAGGAATCTTTTTCCTTCTTTGTGGAATAGGAGGATTTATT
>CAVJGK010000022.1:0-16141 GCA_963648895.1 Lachnospiraceae bacterium
ACATCAATCTCACCTCTAAATCTTAATCATATTATACTACACATTTGCACTTTTCCAATAAAAATAAGTTTCAAAAACACACTTTTCCAAAAAAATAATTGCCGTTTTTAGCACTTTTCCAATAAATCTAGCGCCGATTTCAACACTTTTCCAATAAATCTATACCATTCACTGCATATAAAATTCCATAAATAGCAAAAAAAATTCTATCTTACATTTAGTAAAATAGAATCTTTTTGTTAATCAATTGTAGGGAAAGGATGAGATTCTAATGTTGGAGTATAATTAAAAATATTAAATCCAACATCTTTTTTACTCTTTAAATCTGCGACCATTAAGTCTCTGCCACATAAAGAATTATCTACCTTTACTTCTAAAGCATGTTTAAATCCATTTTTAAAATAACTACCATAATAAACATAATCAATAGTTATCATATTGTAATATTTATCATCTTCAATTGTAGTAATATTATTATCATAATAATATGAATTTCCTTGAGATGATAAAAAGCTATTTAGTTCTGATCCTAATACTTTTACATAGCATAATGAATTATCAAATGGATATACTTTATATAAATCCTCAATAGTAAGATCACCATTGTTTAATGTAGATCTAATACCACCTGTATTAATCAAAGAAATGTCGGCAGAAGCATAATATCTCATTATTTTAGCCATATAATCACCAATCTCGGATCTAGTAGCATAATAAGCAGAATTAACATAGACTTCTGAAATTTGGTCTTTAATCTTTTCATATTCTTCGTCTAATACTTTTTGGACATTTTGATTTTTGTCATTTTTACCAACTTTATCAGTTATATAATACGAACCTTCGGAAATAGAAACGACCTTTTTAGATGTTTTATCATATGTAAGATTTATTTCACCAAATCCATTACAATTAGCCGCGGCTTGAACAATTCCTAAAGGAGTTCCGCCAGTTCTTTGAATCTCTCCATATTGTTTAGTATGCGTATGACCATTAATAACCGCATCAATTAAATATGTACCATCATCGTTTTTTAATTTAGCAAAAGCTTGGTTATAATATAATTGATCAACACCATTCGTATTACCATCATGAATGTTTAAGACAATTACATCTGCGCCTAGAGATTTAACCTTCTTGGCATCAGATTCAACTTGATTAACAAATGATGTATCATATTTTCCATTGCAATCAATATAATAAGTACCAAATTTATTCGCACAGATATCGCTAGTTTGATCACCAATATAAGAAAGTAATCCGACTTTAATATCATCTTTAGAAACTATTTTATAAGGAAGAATATTATCATTTAAATTTGATTCACCTATTCTTTCATTGTTAATGGCGCTATCTCTTACATTGCCATTAATTAATGGGAAATTTGCTTCACCATTAGAAGCATCTCCATCAAAATAATTTAATATCTTATCTAAAGTCCAATCAAATTCATGATTGCCAATTCCCATCATATCAAAACCAACTTGATTTAAAGCATTAATCGCGGATAATCCATATGATAAATTAGAAAATGCTGTACCTTGGAACATATCACCATTGGCGATAGTTACAACATGGGAATTATCCACCTTTCTTTTTTGTTCAACATAATAAGAAAATGAGGCTAAATTATAATTAGAATCATATGCAGATTGATATTCATAACCATGAGTATCATTTAAAGAAATAATATCAATATTGGTTAATTCTTGTTTTTCTTTTGATGAAGACTCATTAGAGTTTGAAGAAGTACTATTTTCACTTGAACTTGTTTTAGTCTCTGATGAAGAAGACTCTTTAGAACTTGAAGAAGCAGTTTCTTCTCTAGAAGAACTAGATATTACATTTCCACAAGAAGCAAATGTTAAAGTTAATAACAATGTTCCTATTAATAATTGTTTTTTCATAAAAATCCCTTTCTTTTTAAAAAAGGTCGGTATTTTGACCGACCTAAAAATTATTCTCCTTGGCAAGATAATCTCAATTTATTAGCTTCTTCTTCACCATGGAAATAAGAATATATCGCTAAACCAAATTCAAAAGAATAAGCCATTGATTTAGCTGAAATAAAGTTACCATCAATAACAACACCTTTATTTCTTAAATAAGTTCCTCCAATGATTTTATCTTCAAATCCTGGATGAACGACATAGTTTCTATTTTGATAATAGCCCATTCTTCCAACAAGCATTGGTGCAGCACATATCGCTGCGACTAATTTATTGTTCGAAGCAAAATATTTAATAATATCATTAACATAATCAATAAAAGCCATGATCTTAAATGAACCTGGTCCACCTGGAATAATAAGTCCATCAAAAGAAGAAAAGTCTTTTATTTCTTCAATTAAAGTAGGAATAAGAAGATGATTACCGCATTTAGTAACAATTTCATTTCTTCCCATTAAACTAGCTTTGATAACTTCTTCATTACCTCTTAATAAAACATCTAATGCAGTTAATGCTTCAACATCTTCTACTCCATCGACAAATAGCATTAAATACTTCATATTATTTACTCTTTAAGATTTCTAAAACTAATTTAGAAGTGATTTGAGGGTTTACTTTACCCTTAGTTTTCTTCATAACTTGTCCAACTAAGAAGCCAACTGCACGATCTTTACCATTCTTAAAGTCAATAACTGATTGAGGGAATTCATTGATTGTTTCTTCAACAATTTGTTTAATTGCACCTTCATCAGAGTTTTGTTTTAAGCCTAATTCATCTGCAATAGCTTCAGCATTTTTATTATCAAGAGTCATCTTTTCAAAGACATTTCTTGCTTGGTTAAATGATAAAGTACCTTTATCTAACATGGAAATTAATGATAAAAGATTATCTGGAGTAACTTTTAATTCTTTGATAGATAATGAGTTTTTATTTAAATAAGCTAAAATATCACCATTTAACCAGTTCCAGAATGCTTTTGCTTTAGATGGTTCTAATTTAACGCATTTATCAAAATATTCAGATGAATCTTTATCTTGTAACATTTGATTTGCTTCATCTTCACTTAAGCCTAAAGAAACATATCTAGTAAATTTTTGACTTGCTAATTCATTACTTGTTTTAATCGCATTATCAACGAATTCATCGCTTAATTTGATTGGAACAATGTTTGGTTCTGTGAAATATTTATAATCGACTGCATCAGTCTTTTTTCTCATTAAGACTGTTTCTTTCTTCATTTCATCAAAACGTCTTGTTTCTTGTTCAACAGGGATTCCACTTAAAAGTAATTTAGTTTGTCTTTTTACTTCAAAATCAATCGCTCTTTGGACATTTGCGGTTGAGTTTAAGTTCTTAACTTCGACTTTAGTACCGAATTTATCACTGCCATAAGGTCTAATGGAGACGTTAACGTCACATCTTAAAGAACCTTCTTCCATCTTACCATCAGAAACATCTAAATAAGTAACAATGGATTTAATCATTTCGACATATTTCATCGCTTCTTCACCACTTCTAATATTTGGGCGAGAAACAATTTCAACTAAAGGAGTACCAGCACGGTTATAATCAAGTAAAGTATAATCTGCCATATGGTGTTGCATACATGTATCTTCTTCCATATGTAAACGTTCAATTTCAATACGTTTAACTCTACCATCAGATAATTTGATATCTAAATAACCATTAGATCCAATTGGACGAGCTTGTTGAGTGATTTGATATCCCTTAGGAAGGTCACTATAGAAATAGTTTTTTCTATCAAACCATAATTCATGGTCGATTGTCATATTTAACGCATGAGATACTCTAATTGCGTTAATTACCGCTTGTTTATTAACAATAGGCATTGTGCCTGGGAAAGCGATATCTAATGGACGAACACAAGTATTTGGTTCTTCACCAAACGAAATTTTACCAGTTGAGAACATCTTTGATTTGGTTTTCATCTCAACGTGGATTTCAATACCAATAACTGCTTCGAAATTCATTAGTCAATCACCTTCTTTACATAAATATTTTTTAAGCCTAATTTGCTTTCTAATGCGCTTGCGATACTAAAGCAAGTTACTTCATCGAATGCTTTAGTCATAATGTTACATCCATATGGGAATTTATTGTCTAAACCCATTGGGATAGTAAGTGAAGGAAGTCCTCCAAAGTTACCTAATGCTAAATGGTTTTCAACAATCATTGTATGAGGATCTAATCTTGAAGCAACATCATCATTAGAAACATATGGATTTCTAACTATACCACCACATGGAGTAATAATTGCATCATAATCTTTATAAATTTCATTTAATTTATTAACGATTAAATGTCTAATTTTTTGCGCTCTTATGAATAATTCTTCTTGGTTATCTTTAAATAATGAATAAGAACCAATAACGAATCTTCTTCTGATTAATTCGCAGAATCCTTCAGTTCTTGCTTTCATCATAACTTCTTGGTATGTTGTTTCTCCTCCAATACGAGGTCCAAATTTAATACCATCTAAGTTTGCATTATTAGAAGTAGCTTCTGCACAAGAAATAATCATATAGCAAGGATAAATAGCTTCTAATAATTTAGAATCAAAAGAAATTTCATCAACGCTTGCACCTTCTGAAACTAGGATGTCTTTAACTTTATCCATACCAACTTTGATTGCTTCATCTTTAATAGATTCATTAATTTCTTTAATAAAAGCAATCTTTTTACCCTTCATATCTTCGTTAATTAAAGAAGAATATTTTTCTACTTCACGAGGAGAAGAAGTTGCATCATGTTCAATATCATAACCTGCAAGAAGTTCTAAAGCGATGGCGGAATCTTTAACGCTACGAGTGAAATAAGCAACGTGGTCTAAAGATGGAGCGAATGGGAATAAACCAAAACGAGAAATTCTTCCCCATGTTGGTTTCATGCCGACAAGTCCTGCATAAGAAGCAGGTTTTCTAACTGAGTCACCTGTATCACTACCTAAAGCAAAAGGAATTATACCTTGTGCGACTAAGGAAGCAGATCCACAAGAGGAACCACCAATTTTATAGGTATGAGTTGGATCATATGGGTTATATGTAATACCTTTATGACCAGTAGTACCTGTTCCACCCATTGCAAGTTCATCTAAAGTTGATTTACCAATTAAAACTGCTTTTGCATCTTTTAATTTTTTAACAACTGTTGCATCAAATACAGGAACATAATCTTTTAAAATTTCACTAGAACCTGTAGTTAAAATATCCTTAGTTGAGAAATTGTCTTTAGCGATATATGGAATACCCCAAAACATATTATCTACTTCTGGTTCTTTTAAACTAGCAGCGAATTCAAGTGCTTCTTTTTCACAAATAGTTTCTAAAGCATTAGTGTCTTCCACTTTTAATGCTTCTAATGCATCTTTAGTTAAATCTAAAGGTGTTACTTCTTTTTTGACTAATAAGTCATGTAATTCTTCAATTGTTTTGCCTAAATATTTCATATTAGCCTACCACCTTTGGAAGTTTAATTTGTCCTTCCACAACATCTTTTGCATTTCTTAATACTTCGTCTTTGGATAATCCTTCTTCTGGTTCATCTTCTCTTAAATAAGAAGTTGTTACATCGAATGGGAAAGTCATTGGACTAACATTATCAAGTCCATCGATTTCACCAAGAACTTCCATTTGTTTAGTGATGACATCGAATTCTTTTAAAAGTAATTCATATTGTTCACTAGACATATCAAACATTAAGTTATTCGCACATTTTTTTAATAATTCAATATCGTATTTAACCATATTTCCTCCTTATAACTTTTTTATTAATGGATGACTTCCAATAAGAGTTTTAGTTCCTATTGAGTCGTTTTCAAATTTAACTCTAATTAATTTAGCAATTACTTCTACAACTTCACCTTTGCCAAATGTTGCATGTTCTAATTTATCTCCAACATTCCAAGAAGTAACCCCGTTTGTTCCACTTATTACTGGTGTAGTTTTACTTTCAGGTTTAGAAACTTGTTTTAAACCTTGTGGTTTATATTTAGCTTGGTAAGAATAAGCATTGTTATTATTAGAAGCACTACCTAGAGTTCTTCCAATATTTTCTTTATAAATACCTGCTTCTTTGACAAATCTACTTGGAGACATTGTCGATTGAATTGTATAAGAATAATCTTGATTGCTTGAAACCATCAGAAGTTTCTTCGCTCTAGTAAAGGCAACATACGCAAGTCTTCTTTCTTCTTCAATACCTAATTTTGATTCTGATACTGCACGGGCAGATGGGAAAACTCCTTCTGCCATATTAACAATAAAGACATAATCAAATTCAAGTCCTTTGGCCGTATGAACTGTCATTAATGAAACAAAATCGCCATCGGATATATCATCTTGAGAAGCTTGTAATATTGCGTTATTAACAAAGTCTTCAAATGTTGAATTTGGTTCATTTTCTAAAAAGATATCAGCTTGATTGAGCAATTGTTTAATATTATCACTTCGATCTTCTTCATCATCTTTATATGTGTCTTTAATATAATCAAAATAGCCAATGTTAGTTAAGAAATCTTCTAAATGTTCATATAGATGTCTATTTCCATTATTAACTTCAACTGCCAGTTTATCGAGTTCTGTTAATAAGCATATCATCGATGCTTTTGATTTAGCTTTCAAAGAACAATCATTGATATTTTCTTTAACGTATAAGAATAATGTTTGTCCACATTTATCTGCTTCTGCCTTAAGATTTTCTAAAGCAGTTGGACCAATGTTTCTTTTTGGAACATTGATAACTCGAGTAAATGCTGTATCATCATAAGGATTAACAATCAATTTAAAATAAGAAACAACATCTTTAATTTCTGCACGTTGATAGAATTTTAATCCACCAAATATTTTATATGGGATGCGGTAATTGGCCAATACTGGTTCAACAATACCAGAACTTGCATTATTTCGATAGAGAATTGCCATATTCTTATAAGGGACATTAGATTTATGTAAATCAATAATTCTTTCTACGACTCTTGTTCCTTCATCTTTAGAACTTCTTGCATTGAAGAAACTTACTTTGTCTCCTTCTCCTGCAGCAGTGAATAATTCTTTTTTAAGTCTTTCTATGTTATTACCAATTAGGGCATTAGATGCAGTAAGAATATTTTTAGTTGAACGATAATTTTGATTTAAATAAATTGAATGTAATTTAGCATCTTTATTAACGCTTTTAATATATTCTTCTAAATCAAGAATTAATCGATGGTTTGCACCTCTCCAAGTATAAATAGTTTGGTCAGGATCACCAACTACATATAAAGAAGTATCTTCTTTCATAAGAAGTTCAATCAATTTAAATTGAACATCATTGATATCTTGGAATTCATCGACCAAGATGTGTTTAGTGTAACGAGAATATCTTTCTTTTACACCATTTTTTTCATCCATTAATATATCGATTGATTTTAATAATAAATCATCAAAGTCTAATGAATGTCTTTCGTTTAATACTTCCGTGTAATCTTTGAAATATTTTTTAAATTGTTGCATGTCCGCATTTGGAAAATCAATATCTTTAATATCATCATAATCTTGTCCATGCATTTTCTTATTACCAATCCAATTTAGACATTTAGTAATATTTGGATCATTTTTTGGTAAATCATATTTTGTCACAAAGATTTCTTTCATGATATTTTTTTGATCATCGTCATCAAGGATGGTGAAGTTTTTAGGGAAGTTAATATGGTTTGCTTCATTTCTTAAAAATCTTGCACACCATGAATGAATTGTTCCTAAAAACATTCTGCTTGCTTCTTCAGGTCCAACAATATCAGTTACTCTTTGTTTGATTTCTTTAGCTGCTTTATTGGTAAAAGTAACTGCCATAATAGTAGAAGGAAAAACATTTTCATGAGCGATCAAATAAGCGATTCTACTAGTTAGAACGCTTGTTTTACCGCTGCCAGCACCGGCAATAATTCTAATATATTGTTCTTTGGAAGTAGCTCCTTCAAATTGTTGTTTGTTCAATCTTTCTAAATAGTGTTCCATAACGCCTCACAAGTTTCTATTAACTTTTAATATTATATACTAAACGTATAAGCTTTTTAATAATAAAATTATTAAAATTAATAAGGAGTATTTTTCAAAATAAAAGTTGTGAAATCCAATAAATGAATTCCACAACTTAGAATTAACGATATTTTTCAATACCATTCTTTTTATAATATCTTTCTTTATCTTGATACATTAAATCATCACTTAATTTTACAAGTTGATCAAATGTTAAATCTTTATGATCTTTATATTCAACATAGCCAATAGCTAAAGATAAAGTAATATTATAGTTTTTATTATCTTTTTCGATTTCTTTTTTCAAATCTTTAACAATTTCTTCATTTTTAACTGTGGTTGATAAAATCGCGACGAATTCATCGCCACCAGTTCTATAAACAGAACCATAGGAATGAAGAGTTCTAAATAAGCAGTTTGCCGCACGCTTAATTAATAAATCACCATCTTGATGACCTTTAACGTCGTTTACTTGCTTTAGACCATTAATATCGATTGTATAAACAGAAATATCTCTTTGATAAGTAATTCTTGCTTTATCTTCTTCATAGCAATAACGATTATAAAGGTTGGTCAAAGTATCTCTAGAAGAAATTAATGTTAATTTTTCAATTTCTCTTTTTTCTTTATCAATATGTTGTAAAACAAATAATACTTTAGTTAAACGATTTTCATAATTATATTCAAGTGGTAAGAAAACAAGTCTAACCCAACCAAAGTTATTACCGATTGCATCATAAGAAATATATTTATGATCCATCATTCTAGATTCGATTGTAAAGACATTAACGAATTCCAAAACTTTATCAATATAAGCTTTTGTGAATAAATAAGGCATCATTAGACCAAAGTCTTCATTTGCTTTTTTAGTCTTATAAAATTGTCTAATGAATTCATTGTCTTTATAAATGATATATGAATTATGTTCAATATCAATAACGTGCATATTGATATATAATTCAGAAATATGAGTAACAACAGATTCTGCGATAGGATTATTTTTAAATGATAATTTTTGAGGAACTTTGCAATCTTCTAAATAGATAAATGCTTCTAAATTATCGTCTCTATAATTAGATGATCTGACGATTCTAATTTTAAACCAAGCAAGTTCTTGATTATGAATTCTTCTAAACCAAATATCATAATCGCCTTTTGTCTTTAATTTTGTAATAATGTTCTTATAGCTAAATTCTTCTTTAAATTGAGTTAAATCTTCGGCAAAAATTCTTCCACATTTTAAATAAACATAAAATAAATCAGTTAATGAAGGGGCGTTTTTATAAAGAGTTTCATCATTATCAACGTCTTTTAACACTTTATAGGAATTTGTAGTAAAATTAACTTCATAAAGCTTAAAAATATTTGTAGAAAGTATTTCATATAATTCTTTTTCCATATTCAAAACCTGTCCTTTTTTAAGATTATCTATCTTTTTAAGCTAAAAATCAATCTTTATTTATCGATTATAATTTTATCTATTACTTCTAGCCCTAATTCTTTGATTAATTTATATCCAGAATCATTGTTAGGGTTATTTAAATCATATGGTGCATGTGCGTCTAAGCCCATAATGATTTTCGCCCCATATTTTTTTGCTAATTTCCAAAATTCTTCATGAGGATAAGGATAACGATAATCATCACCTAAGATTCTTTTTCCCCCGCGAATTGACGCGAAATTAAACTCTAAAGGTATATCTAAATCAATGCTTGCTTTAATGATTTTTTTTGAACAAGCAATCGTTGTATGATCCCATTTTAAATAACTTGCCATAAAATAATCAGGATGGCAGACGTATTTAAATAAGCCACTTTCCATGCCTTTAATTAAACTGTCGGTATATTTTTTAATATCTTCTTTAGTTGTGGCATGGGAGAAAAAAGGTTTTAAAGTAGGGCCATCCACTTCGCAATGGTTACCTAAAATTAAATATTGGATTTTACCTGAATCTAATAAGCTTTGATAATAAGGGAAATAATATTCCATCGCTTCTGCTTCAAAACCTAAATAAATTTTAATTCTATCTTTATATTTTTCTTTTAAAGCATTGATAGAAGAACAATAATCATCCAATAAAGCATAATCACCTCTTACTCCAGGTTGAATGTGATCTGGGAGCATAATATGATCTGAAAAGCCTAATTCTTGTAATCCCATCGCGATAGCTTCAATAACATATTCTTCATCTTCTCCAACCGCGTGTCCACATCGAGCAGTATGGGTATGATAATTATTTTTAATCATATTAATAATTCACCTCCACTAGATATAATCCTTCTGATGGAGCTTTATATCTAACTCGATGTTGAATTTGTCCATCTAATAAATTTTTAATATCTTCTAAAGTTATATTTTTTAATCCAAGTTCGATTAAAGTACCAATAATCATTCTTACCATGTATCTTCTAAAACCATTTCCATAAATATCAAAGGTAAAAACTCCTTCTTCTACTTTTAATGTAAAATCAAAGATTTCTCTTTCGAATGGTCCTTCATCATTAGTACAAAAGTTAATAAAGTTATGTGTTCCTTTAAATAATTCAACACCATTTAAAATTAATGCTTGATCCAATTGACGGCATAAATTGAAATATAAATCTTTATGAATTGGATCTTTAATTGAAGTATTGACGATATAGCGATAATGCTTTCCTTTCGCAGAAAATCTAGCATGGAAATCATCATTTACCACTTCTAAAGTTTTAAAGCAAATATCATCAGGTAAAAGTCTATTAATCGCATAAAGCATTTTATAAACATCTAATTTATCTTTTGATATATCAAAATGAATAACTTGTCCTAAAGCATGAACACCTTTATCGGTTCTTCCAGAACCAACTACTTCAATTTTTTCATTAAATAAAGAGCTTAAAGTCTTTTCTAAAACATCTTCAATGGTAATAGTGGATTCATCTCTTTGGGTTTGAAAGCCAAAATATCTTTTACCATTATAAGAAATAACTGCCTTTATTCTCATATTAAATAAGTCCTTTAATAAAGACTACTAAATCAAAGTTAGTAATCATTAAGGCAATTAATCCACCTAAAATTAATAAAATAACAATGGATGATATAGTATCTCTTAATGCCCATTTATTAACGCGGTATTTTGTTCTTTTTGCGCTAGGATTATATCCTCTTGCTTCCATGGCATTGGCAAGTTCTTCACTTCTTTGTAAAGCAGAAATAAATAAAGGAATAATTAAAGCAACAATCGCTTTTACTTTTTCTTTGAAATGTCCATTTTGGAAATCAACCCCACGAGAAGCTTGGGCTTTCATAATGCGGTCTGTTTCTTCTAATAAAGTAGGAATAAATCTTAAAGCTAATGAAATAGTCATGGCGATTTCATGAACTGGGAATTTAATCACCTTTAAAGGTTTCATTAACCATTCTAAGGCATTGGTTAATTCAAGTGGCTTAGTAGTCGCGGTTAAAACAAGCGATAAAGAAAGCATAATTATCAGTCTAAATAAAATATAAACAGTATTATATATCGCCGAATAATATATCTTCCAACTAGTATTAAAAAAATTAAAATATCCTAAAGATTCATCACCTGGAACAATGATGTTAACAATAAATAAGACAAGCATCATAATCCAAATGGCTTTTAGCTGCGAAAATAACATACTCAATTTAATATGTGATATTCTCATTAAGATATAAATAAAGATAAATAAGAAAATATATACAATGAAATTCATCCAAATAGAAGAGAATGTAAAGAAAATGCACACCATTAAAATAATCATCGCGATGATCTTATTTCTAGGATCTAAACGATGAATTAATGAATTATAAGGAACATATTTACCAATAGTAATATTTTGCATCTTATTTTCTTCTTTCTTTTGCAATTTCATTCGCTAAAGAATGTTCATCAACAACATTCTTTAAATCTATATGATATCCATGAGTATTTAATTCTTTTGCAAATTTAATACATTTAGGTTCTTCAATTGATAAACTATCAATCAATGAATCATCTAAGAATAATTCATATGGTTTACATTCTTTAATGATTTCACCTTTTGATAAAACAACTACATCAGTTGCGTATTTAATAACATTATCCATATCATGAGAGACCATGATTAAAGTTTTACCTTGATGATATAATTTTAAAAATAAATCCATCATCTCTTTAGCCCCAGTAGGATCTAATCCTGCAGTAGGTTCATCAAGGATTAATATTTCAGGCTTAAGAGCAATAATGCCCGCGATTGCGACTCTTCTTTTTTGTCCTCCAGATAACTCAAAAGGACTTCTTTGATATAAACTTTCATCAATGCCAACTAAAGTTAAAGCTTCTTTGGCTAAAGACATTGCTTCTTGCTCAGAATAACCAAAATTCTTTGGACCAAAGGTAACATCTTTAATAACTGTTTCTTCAAATAGTTGATATTCTGGGAATTGGAAGACTAAACCAACATTCTTTCTTAATGTTTTATAATCTTTATTCTTTAAATATTCATCTTTATTTTCTTTTTTTAATTTCTTCAATAAAGTTTTTTTGTCTTTTTTATTCGCGACAATAAAACCACCTACATCAACACTTCCTGAAGTAGGAATTAATAAAGCGTTAATTTGTTGAACTAATGTCGATTTTCCACTTCCGGTATGGCCGACTAAAGCCATAAAAGAATGGTCTTTTATTTCTAAATTAATATCTTTTAACGCAGTTGTTTCTAAAGGCATATTTGGTGAATAGACATAATTGATATGTTTAAAAACTATTGGCATAATTCTTTCACCATCTCTTCCTCGTCATTACTTGTTAAAGTAATACCTAAAGTAGATAATTCATCATACAATTTGTATGAAAAAGGAATATCTAATTTAATTTCTAATAATTTGTCTTTGTTTTTAAAAACGTTATTTGGATTATCGTTAAAAATGATTTCTCCTTTATCAACAACAATGACTCTATCAGCATTAAAAGCCTCTTCAATATCGTGGGTAATTGAAAGGATTGTTAAATCATTTCTTTCTTGTTTAATCTTTTTAATAACTTGTTTAATTTCACTTTTACCTTTTGGATCAAGCATCGCGGTAGCTTCATCAAAGATGATTAAATCAGGATGCATGGCTAAAACTCCCGCGATTGCCACACGTTGTTTTTGTCCACCTGATAAAGAAGTAGGTTCTTTATTTAAAAATTCTTGCATCCCTACTATTTGGGAATATTTTAAAATAATATCATCCATTTGTTCATGAGGAACTTGATGATTTTCAAGTCCAAAGGCAATATCATCCGCGACAGTAGAACCAGTGAATTGGTTATCAGGGTTTTGGAAAACAATACCGACTTTATTTCTAATTTGGTATAAATTATCTTCGTTTAATTCTTGATCAAAGACTTTAATAGTTCCTTTTTGCGCTTCAAGTAAACCAATTATGAGTTTGGCCAAAGTTGATTTACCAGAACCATTATGGCCAATAATAGCCACATATTCGCCTTTATTAACGTCAAAAGAAAGGTCGTTAAAGACCTTTGTTTCTTTATCATATCTAAATTTTAAATGTTGGACTTCTAAAGCTTTCATTTAATTTTTCTTTCCTTTTTGTTTATCTCTTCTAAAAACAATATAGAAAAATAACCAATAACAAATGGTAAATACAAATAGTACTACTCCAGCGATAATATATCCTGAAGAATTATCTCCAAATATTTTACCTCCATAAGTAACACCGGCAAGAATTGATATTAGCATAAAATAAATAACAATAGTAATGACTATTCTATTTCTTCTTATTCTTTGTTTTTTTGCTTTTTCTAAACTGTTATCCATAATCTATTTAAACTCGATAATTGGAGTTTTCCCTTCATATTTTCTATATTTAACACCGGTCATATCAAACATCTTCTTACTCGCGATGATTGATGGAGTATCGGCATATTTATCATCCATGTAAATAACTTCTTTAATACCCGATTGAATAATTGCTTTGGCACATTCATTACATGGGAATAAAGTAACATAGATTCTTCCATTTTCTAATGAACCAGTCGCATTTAATATCGCGTTAAATTCTGCATGACAAACATATAAATATTTTGTTTCTAATGCGTCACCTTCTCGATCCCAAGGCATATCTTCATCTTTACATCCAATTGGCATACCATTATAACCCATTGTTAAAACTTTGTTTTTATTTGAAGCAACTAAGGCTCCTACTTGGGTAGAAGGATCTTTTGATCTTAAACCAGTAAGTTTAGCTACACCCATAAAGTATTCATCCCAACTAATATAATCTTTTCTTTGTCCTGCCATAGAATCACCACCTAAATTAAATTATATATAATTTAAGCATAATTTTTCATTAAATACATAGATATTTTTTTATAAAAGCGCATATTTGTAGTATCAATTTTAAACAAATCTATTTTTTTAACACTTTATGCATTTTTGATATATTTATTGTCTAAATGATTTATTATAGATATAATTTTTAAAAGGAGATGTATTTCATGGGAGAAAATATTATAACAATCCGTAACCTTACCAAGATTTATTCTGGCAATTCTTTTCCTAGTTTATCAAATATTGATCTAGATTTATCAACCGGACAAATTGTTGGTTTACTTGGTCCAAATGGTTCTGGGAAAACTACTTTAATCAAAGTTTTAAATGGTTTATTAAGATCTTATACTGGTGAAGTATATATTGATGGTCATGAACCTGATGCTTATACTAAATCAATTGTTTCTTATTTACCAGATTCAACATATTTAGATCAAAATCATACTGTTGAACAAGTAATTAGAATGTTTCAAGATTTATATTCCGATTTTAAAGTTGAAAAAATGATGGATTTGCTCAATAAGTTTAGAATTGAGCCAAAAACTAAGATTAAATCTTTATCCAAAGGTAATAAAGAAAAAGTCCAATTAGGACTTGTGTTATCTAGAGATGCGAAAATATATATTCTTGATGAACCAATTGGAGGAGTTGATCCTGCAACTAGAGAATATATTATCAATGTCATTTTAAATAGTTATAACAAAGATGCTTTAGTAATTATCGCAACTCACTTAATAGAAGAAATCGAATCAATCTGCAAAACTGTTATCTTCTTAAAAGAAGGTAGAATCATCAGAGTTGGAGATAAAGATCAATTGATCAAAGAACACGATAAATCCATCAATGAATTATTCAAGGAGGATTTCAGATGTTTCTAAAATTATTAAAACATGATTTAATATCATTAAAAAATTCCTTCTTAATTTTATTTATCATTACTATTTGTGTTGGTTTAATCGCACCATTTTTAGTATTTAGTATGTATAAATTTTCCATTTCTACTAATGAAGATATTGGACTTGGACTTATATTAATATTTGGTATTTATGCATTGATTTTAGTTTATATAATGATTGCTTCAGTATTATTTATTGTCAATGCCGTTAGATTCTTTAGAAATAGTTTTTTCTCTTCTCAAGGATATTTAACTTTAACATTACCTATTTCTACAACCAAGAATGTTATTTCAAAATTACTTTCAATCGTTATATGGGCAATTGGTTTTTTTCTAGTTGCTTATGTCAGTTTCTTTGTTTCTATGGCAATATTAAATATATTATTAATCCAAGATTCTGGTAGTGATGTTTCCATATGGCAATCGATTGAAGATGTATTTAAAACAATTTTCAATAATACATCATCATTTGAAAATATGAGCGTAAAAGAAGTTTTTACTACAATATTGGCTGTATTTTTAATGATTGATACACCAATTTTAACCTTAGTATTAATGTTATTTGTTATCACTTTAGGTAATATCAAGCCATTTAAAAAACATGCAGTATTATCATCCATTCTATTCGCGATTTTGATTTATTTCACTGTTTCGATTGGTTCTACCAATTTAGCGACATATATAAGCGATGATTTAATTAGATCAATAGTTATCTTACTTCTTGAAATAGCATTAGTTATCTTAGGAACATTTGGCATTGTAAAATTAATTGATCACAAAGTAGAAATTTCTTAACATCAAAAAAGATTATCGTTAACAAAGCGATAATCTTTTTGTTTGTCTCAATTTAAATTTAATTAACTATTTTGAATATGTAACTTTTAAATTATAAGATGTTGAGCTAACAGTTGTATCAATAGATGTTAATAAACCATTTTCATTCCAAGCATATG
>CAVJGK010000023.1:0-15897 GCA_963648895.1 Lachnospiraceae bacterium
GTATACAAGAAAATTAAAAAATATCAAAAAAGTGATTGAATAAATTTTTATTTGTGATAATAGAATAACCGATTTTTTAGTTGGAAGAATATAAAAGTAAAAAGATAATGAACAAAATGCAAATTTTTGTTTTATTTAAGTTTCATTTAATATGAAATCGCTTACATCGTTAAAATTTAATGATATAATATTTCTTGCAGAAAGAAATTGTTTTGCGTGCACGATATTGTAAGGAGATAAAAACTATGGCAGAAGAGAAAAATCCATCGGTTGAAGATGAAGCTTATGTAAGTTTAAAACACATTGACAAAATTTATGATAATAATGTTCAAGCTGTCTTCGATTTTAACTTAGATATCAAGAAACATGAGTTCATTGTTTTCGTTGGTCCATCTGGTTGTGGTAAATCAACAACGTTAAGAATGATCGCAGGTCTTGAAGATATCACTAAAGGTGAATTATATATTGATCATGAATTATGTAATGATAAAACACCAAAGGATAGAGATATCGCGATGGTCTTCCAAAGCTATGCATTATATCCACATATGTCAGTTTATGACAATATGGCATTCGGTTTAAAAATTAAGAGAATGCCAAAATATGAAATTGATAAACGTGTACATGAAGCAGCAAGAATTTTACAAATTGAAGAATATCTTGATAGAAAACCAAAAGCATTATCAGGTGGTCAAAGACAAAGAGTTGCTTTAGGTAGAGCGATTGTTAGAAACGCTAAAGTATTCTTAATGGATGAACCTTTATCTAACCTTGATGCTAAATTAAGAGTTCAAATGAGATCTGAAATTATCAAACTTCATGAAACATTAAATGCTACAACAATTTATGTTACTCACGACCAAATTGAAGCTATGACAATGGCAAGTAGAATCGTTGTTATGAAACTTGGTAGAGTACAACAAATTGGTACACCTATTGAAATTTATAATCATCCTGCTAACTTATTCGTCGCTGGATTTATTGGTAGCCCAGCAATGAACTTTGTAAAATGTAAGTTCGATGAAAAATTAGGTAAAGCGATATTTGAAGATGGACATACAATTGATGTTCCAGAATCATTATATAAAGGAAAGAATATTCCTAATGAAGTTATCTTAGGTATTAGACCAGAAAATATTGTTGAAGCAGAAGGCGATGCTGAATTTGAAATCAGTGTAGATGTCGCTGAATTATTAGGTAACGAATATTATATTCACTTTAACTTCGGTGGTGCTTCATTAGTTAGTAAGTTCCCTGCAACTAGAATTATTTCAGCAGGTGACAAACTAAAAGTAAACTTTAAGAAAGATAAGATACATTTCTTTGATCCTACAACAGAGAATGCAATTTATTAGTAGGGAAATAAATTAGGTATCAATAGCTTTTATAGCTATTCTTATAATAATTAACTATTTAGGAGGAAAAATATGGTTAATAAAATTACTAAATTACTTCTACTTCCATTATGTGCTGCAGCAGTCTTAGGCGCAGCTGTTGGATGTGGTGGTACATCATCATCTAGTGGAGATGAATTTGAACAAGAATCAAATAATGGTGAAGGATTTACAATGTGGGTTGTTGGCTCTGATTGGAATTCTTGGACACCTTCTACTGTAGGTGATGCACAAGCTTTCAAAAAACAAGCTGATGGAACATTTAAGTATACTGTTACTATTAGTAAAGAAAGAAATGAAAAAGTAAGCAAAGGCGAAGACGATAAGTATAACGCTGATTATGTAGGCTTTAAATTTATCGCAGCAAAGTCATGGGATTCACAATTTGGTATGGAAGATGTCGACTATGATAATTGTAATGATGCTTTCAAAAAATTAGTAAAAGATGTATATGATGTTAAAGATTATACTGAATATAAAGCAAAATGGCATGAAGGCACAAGTAATAGAAATAACTTATCTTTCCAAAAATTAACAATTGATGAAGAAGGTAATGTAACTGATGCTTTAGGTGCTGGTAGTTATGAAATTGTTTATAATCCAGCTAACTTCTTCTCATTAGAAGAAAATGATACAACATATTTACACAAATTTGTTGTTAACTACACAGCTGCTTAAAATCAAAGGAGAATAATATTATGAAAAAAGCTTTAAGATTAAATATTTTAGCCGCAAGTCTCTTATTATCTTGTGGCGCTCTTGCTGGATGTGGCGGAGAAACAGCATATACTCCAGATACAGATTTCGAAAAATCTGAAATTGTAGTTTGGGCTACTGCAGCTGAAGAAGCTGTTATCAACAAAGTTGTTGAAAAGTATAACAGTACTCAAACTGAAGAAGGTAAAAAATTTAAAATTTCATTTACTGCAGTTGCTGAAGGTGATGCAGGTACCACTTTAGCAAAAGACCCTACAGTTAAAAATTCTCCAGCATTATTCTTATGTGCTGATGACCATATTGCTTCATTAACAGGTATTAACTGTGTTGCAGAAATCAAAGGCGATCGTAAAACAAATGTCATTAATAACAATACTGAAGTTGCAGTAAGTGGTGCTACATTAGATGGCAAATTATATGGTTACCCTGTAACATCAGATAATGGTTATTTCTTATGGTACGATAATTCTATTGCTGATATTGAAAACAAAAAAGGTAGCTTAGAAGATTTATTAGCATTAGCGAAATCTTTAGGCAAATCTGTATTAATGGATGTTGCAAATGGTTGGTATGCAAACTCATTCATTATGTCTCCAGATGCATGTGGTGTTGATTCATTAAGTTGGTCAAAAAATGCTGAAGGTAAGAATGTTTATACTTCTACTTGGGATAATGAAACTGGTGTTAAAGTATCAGAATACATTGGTGGCTTATTAAAACCATATTATGATGATGGTACATTAGTAACTGGTAGTAACCCTGAAATCATTGCTGGATTCAAAGACAAAAAATTAATTGCGGCTGTTTCTGGTACATGGATGGAAAATGATATTAAAAATACTGCTGGTATTGGTGCAAATACTGCAGCTACTACATTACCAAAATATCATATTGATGGAAAAGCATATCAAATGGCATCATTTATTGGTTCAAAAGTATATTGTATCAATAAAACTCAATCTGCTGCAAATCAAAAAACTGCTGCTGCATTAGCTGAATTATTAACAACTAAAGAAGCACAATTAATTAGATTTGAAGAAAGAGCTACATTACCATGTAATAAAGAAGCTATTCAAGATGCTAGATATACAGAACATACAACTATTGGTGGCGCTGCTTTAACAGCTCAAGCTGCTTATGGATGTGTTCAAGCTAAGACTGCTGAATCAAGATATTGGGATGTAGGTAAAGAAATTGGACAAGCTTATATTGATGGAAAATTAGGCAAACAAGCTGATGATACACCTCATACTTGGACAACATTCTTAAAAACTCAAATGGATAAATTAAGAAATCCAGGCGCTTAGTTAAAAATTAAATTTGTTAGGAGGAGGAAGTTTCTCCTCCTAACAATTTCTTTATTAAAAAGGGGATATATCAATATGGATGAACAAAATATCAAAAATATAAATGAAAAAGTAAATAATGAAGAAAATAATATATTTGGTGCAAAAGTAAGATATTTATCTAAAACTACTTATTTTTTCATTTCTCTTTTAAATGTATTATATAAAGCATTCATGTGGATTATTGACTTAGTTGTATCAATGCTAATGTCGCTGGCACATTTCTTTAAACTTATCGGAGTAGGTATTTATAAAGGTGTAATAGGAATAGGTCATTTCTTTGATGATAAATTCCACAAATTTAAATTTAATGATAAATTTGGTAGATTATCTTATATTATCTTTGGAGCAAGCAATTTTAAAAATAAACAATATGTCGTCGGATCACTATATGTTTTATTTGAAATAGTTTATATTGCTTTATTTGCTTTATTTGGCGCTCCAATGATTGGAAAGTTAATGACTTTAGGAACTGTTGGTCCTCACGAAGATCCAAATTGTGATGACTTCTGTGAGTTAGTTCCTGGTGATAACTCCATTATGATTCTTATTTATGGTTTATTATGGTGCTTATCTATTGCTTTATTTATTTATGTTTGGAATCGTTCTATCGAAAGTGGATATAAAAATTATCGTATTAATGAATTTAAAAAATATGATTTATCTTTAGAAAATTCTATCGATTTTTCTAGAACATTAGATACACTTGCAACTGAAGAATATCATAACGGTGTAAGTTTAAAAGAATTTGATGAAAAGCATAAAGATCAATTTGATACATTCTTAAATTCAATCGATGATGTAAAAGAAAGAGAATATCTTGCTTATTTATTAAAAAATAACTCTAAAGCTAGTTATGCTCATTTACAATTAATTGAAAAAGAAACTAAAAAATTGGATGGATATAAAGCAAAATTAGAAACTTTAATTTCCACTAGAAATCAAGGTTTAGCTAAAGTTGAAGAACAATGTGCTTTAGATTTAGAAAAGACTGATATTAACGATATTGAAAAGCAAGATAAGATCAAAGCACGTATTGAAATTTATAAAAATAACACAAGAATTAAAAAACACGCTATCGAAGCTAAAATTTCTTCACAAGAACATAAAATTCAAGAAATTAACAAACGTTATACTCCTTATATTGAGATGAATCATACTTTAAATAAAGAAAGATATGGTAAAAATAATGCTTATTATAAGAAAATAGCTAAGTTAGATGCAGAAATTTTATTCTACTCTCATTATGATGATTTTAAGGGAGTTTATGAGGATAGATATTCCCGCTCTGGAGATAAGAATAAAGATAACGCAAATAAGATTGTTGAACTTGAAAATGAATTAGAAGAAAAACTCAATAAAACAAAAGCAAAATTTGCTGATATTCGTGAAAGAAAAGCTAATATCCAAAAGAGTATTGATGAAGCTAAATTAAGCTATGATACTAAAGTTTCTGAATTAAAGAAATCTCAACCTGAAGGATATGAAACTATCATTCTTGAAGAAAAAGCAAAGCTTATTGATACAACT
Organism: Lachnospiraceae bacterium; assembly: GCA_963648895.1. Classification (GTDB taxonomy): domain Bacteria; phylum Bacillota_I; class Bacilli_A; order RFN20; family CAG-449; genus UBA3210. The sequence goes on from CAVJGK010000023.1 coordinate 4,988, forward strand.
ACTAGATTGATGGCTCAATATAAAGATTTCCCTTCTGATAAGAGTATTAAAGCTCTTGAAAAAGAAGAAATTAAAGAATCTAAAGACGCATTTAAACGCGATAAGAAATATTTAAGAACTAACTTTACTGCAGAACAATATGCTTTAGAAGAAGTTATAAATGAAATGCTTGTTAACTATAAAATTGAATATAGTTTAGCTAAAGAATTTTCAAAGAAACTAAAAACTAAAGATGGTTTCTATAGCGCTGATGAAATTAACAATACATTAGCAAAATTAAAAGATGAAAGAAGTTCTTATATAGAACAACATCCTGATAAATATGAAGGACGACCAGATTCATTTAAAGATAATATTGCAAATTTATTTAATGATAAATTCCATGTTACAATTTTAGCTTTACCTGTTATTGGTATTGTCTTAATGACAATTGTCCCATTATTATTCTCTATCGCAGTTGCATTCACTAATTACAATTATTTGCATTTCCCACCATTACAATTATTTACTTGGATTGGATTAGATAATTTTAAAACATTATTCTTCCCTGAAGCTAATTCAGTTTATAGTGTTTTACCTACAGCGTTAGGAAAAACTATTTCTTGGACATTTATTTGGGCGGTTATTGCAACATTCTCTAACTACTTCTTAGGTATTATTGTTGCATTAATGATTAATAAAAAAGGAATTAAATTTAAACAATTATGGAGAACAATATTTGTTATGACTATTGCAATTCCTCAATTTATTTCTTTATTATCAATTGGTGTTTTATTTAAAGATACAGGTGCTATTGGTACTTTATATCTACAAATGACTGGAACAAGATTAGGATTTGGTACAAATAGTGATGAAAGCGCAGTATTAATGACAAAAATCATTATTATCTTAGTTAATATTTGGGTTGGTATTCCATATACAATCTTATCAACAACTGGTATTTTAATTAATATTCCAAAAGATTTATATGAATCTGCAAGAGTTGATGGTGCTGGTAGCGTAACTCAATTATTTAAAATTACAATGCCTTATATTTTATTCGTAACAGGACCATATTTAATTACTCAATTTATTGGTAACTTCAATAACTTTGGTGTTATTTACTTCCTTACAGGTGGTGGCCCATCATATGAAGGATCTGCTTTATTAGGTTTAGGTAAGACAGACTTATTAGTAACATTCTTATATAAGATTGTTACATCTTCTAACTCAGCTCAATATGGTATTGCTTCTGCAATTGGTATTGTAATATTTGTTATTTGTTCATTTGTTTCTATTGTTATGTACAATAAAACAGGCGCGGTAAAAGAGGAGGACCAATTCCAATAGTATGAAAAGTTTAAAAGCAGGTAGAATTGTATCCAATATTATCATTTATGCAATTCTAATTATTATGTCGTGTATTTGGTTACTTCCTATTATATGGTTGGTTTTACAATCATTTGGTGGTGAAGGTATCGCAAATAGAGCCAGACTCATTCCTCATGAATGGACATTAGATAATTACAAATTCTTATTTAGCCAAATAACTGGTGCTTATAATCCTGATGCAGCATCACATGCGTATGATGGATTATTCCTAACTTGGTTTGGTAACACTATTATTGTCGCTGTATTTTCTTGTGTTATTTCTACATTATTTGTATTAGGAACAGCATATGCTTTATCAAGATTTAGATTTAAAGCTAGAACAGTCTTTATGAAAATGAATCTTGTCATTGGTATGTTCCCAGGTTTCTTATCAATGATTATTATGTATTGGGTTATGAAAGAAATCTTCCATTTACAAGGTACATATTGGTCATTAATTATTCTTTATTCAGCAGGTGCTGGTGGAGGATATTATATTTGTAAAGGTTTCTTCGATACAATCTCTAAAAATATTGATGAAGCAGCAATGATTGATGGAGCAACAAGAAGTCAAATATTCTGGCAAATCATTTTACCATTAGCGAAGCCTATTATTGTTTATACAGTATTAACTTCATTTATGGCACCTTGGGGTGATTATGTAACTTCATCTTATATTATTGGTTTACAAAATCAAAATAACTGGACAGTTGCAATTGGTTTATATCAATTCATTTCTGGACAAGATACTGTTGTTACATATTATACTCAATTCGCGGCAGGATCAGTTATTATTGCAATTCCAATTACAATCTTATTCTTATGCTTACAAAAGTATTATGTAGAAGGTGTAACTGGCGGAGCGGTGAAAGGATAAAAAATATGAAAAAGAGATTATTAATCGTAGCATTAACATCTCTTTTTTCTTTAGGTTTAGGAACTTCTTGTTCAAATAATTCGAACAATTCAACATGTGATGATATGTTTGATGATTGTGACAATGATTCTTCATCTAATACAAAAAAGGTTGTTAATTTAAATTCATATACGACAGATAATTATGTATATGATACAAGTGTAACTAATATCAATGGATCAATGAGTTATGAAATCTTTGTAAGAAGCTTTTATGATTCAAATAATGATGGCATTGGTGATTTAAATGGGGTTTGTCAAAAACTTGATTATTTAAAAGATTTAGGTATTAAAACAGTTTGGTTAATGCCTATTAATCCTTCTCCATCTTACCATGGATATGATGTAACTGATTATTATGGCATTGAACCAGATTATGGTACTATGGAAGATTTTACTAATTTAGTAACTAAGGCAAAAGAAAAGAATATCGATATTATGATTGATATTGTTTTCAATCACTCAAGTAAAGAACATAGTTGGTTTAAACAATCGTATCAAGATTATGTTAATGATTATAATGGTGAAGATTCATATGCAAGTTGGTACAATTGGTCAGATACATATAAAACCGGCTATTCTTCTTATAATGGAAAATATTATGAATGCCGATTTGATGCTAGTATGCCAGATTTTAATACTGAAAATACCAAAGTTAGAGATGAAATGAAAAAGATCTTAAAATTCTGGGTTGATAAAGGAGTTTCAGGATTTAGATTTGATGCAGTTAAATATTATGATTATGAAAATACTTCTTATAATGCAGCATTTTTAAAAGATTTACATGATGACTGTGTCACTTATTTTAAAGAAACATACAATAAAGACATCTATTTTGTTGGCGAATGTTGGGATAATGACGGAGTAGTTAATGAATATTATAAATCAAATTTTGAATCATTCTTTAGATTCTCTGGCTCGTTAGAAGGATATGGTAAAAATGCAATTTTAGGCGCGGTAAAAGCTGTTAACAAAGCTAAAGACTTTGGTGACTCAATTGAAGCAAATGAAACTGCAATTAAGACAATTAATCCTAATGCCTATTCTTCATATTTCTTATCAAACCATGATATGAATAGAGCTTCTAATTCCTTTACAGGAGAATATGGATATATGGCTGCATCAGTTTTAGGATTAATGCCTGGAACTCCATATATGTATTATGGTGAAGAAATTTCTTTAAAGGGTACAAGAAATACTTCTCCAGATGATAAATCTGATGCAAGAAGAAGACTTCCTCTTATTTGGTCAAAAGACGATAAAACTGGTGAATGTCAATTCCCTGAAACTAATAGACAAGATTTAAAAAATAATGATCAAGTTACTGAAGGAGTCAATGATCAATTAAATACTAATTATTCATTACTAAATCACTATAAAAAAGTTATCAATATAAGAAATAAATACGATTTCATTAAAGAATCTACATTTAAGAATTTAACTTCATCTATTGCTAATGAATATGATCATGTTCTTATTTATAGTTTAACATCAAAAGATGGAAGTGAAAAAATCACAGTTATTCATAATTTTGAAAAAGAAAATATTGAAATTGATGTTTCAAGTTTAGGTAGTCAAATTGATGCAGAAGTTTCTTGCAAAAAATTAATACCTGAATTAAATAATGGCACTTTAAAATTAGGCGCATTATCAACTGTTATTTTAAAATAATTTAATTATATAATTGGAGGGAATAAATATGAATAAATGTTTAAAATTACTATCCATCTCACTATTACTAGGTTGTATTGTCGGATGTGGAGGAAGTGAATCTTCATATTCTTCCAAAACACCTACTTCTAATAATTCAAATAGTTCACAAACTAAAACACAAAATATCTATGAATATGATAACACTGATTATTCTAAATTAGAAATGGCACCTACTACTAAAATTAGATTTCATTATCATCGTGCAGACCAAGATGAAAATCTAACTGTATATAATGAATGGAGTTTATGGGTATGGGGAGATGGTGAAGGAGCTAGATATAAATTCACTCACTACGATGATTTTGGTGTTTTTGGCGATGTAGAACTTTCTAAAGTAGGAAGTGATGTAACTAAAGTAGGACACTTAGTTTCTACCTCAGATTGGTCTAAAAAAGATTATGAAAGCGATCGTTATTTAGATATTAAAGCTCAATCACCTGGAGGAATTCAAAACGTGTATTTAATGAGTGGACAAGCAGAAGTTTTTGATGATCCTGAATCGGCATCAAAACCTGCATTAAAAAGTGCAGTATTATCTTCTGCGACAAAGATTAGTTTTGATTTTGTAAATTTAGATGAAAATTTCAAATTTGATGAATCTAAATTAACAATTATGAATGGTGATAACAAATTTACTGGCTACACTGCTTCATTTAATACCTATAGTAAAGAAGTAACTTTGACTCTTTCAGAGCAATTAGATATCACTAAAACAATGACTGTATCTTATAAAATTGATAATGATACAGAAATTAAAACTAAAATTGTTATTACTACTTATTTTGATTCAGATGAATTTAAAAATGCTTATACATATACTGGTAATGATTTAGGCGTTAGTTTTGATAATGAAGAAATGGTTACTAAAACAACATTTAAAGTATGGGCTCCTACATCTCAAAGTTTAACCTTAAAAGTATATGAAAGTGGTACTCCTTTAACTAATGAAACAGTTTATAAAGAAGTAGAAATGGTTAAAGGTGATAAAGGTGTATGGTCAACAACTGTTGATGAAGATTTACATGGCAAATATTATACCTATACTGTCACCAATAGCGCAGGCACTAATGAAGTAGTTGATCCATATGCAAAATCAACTGGTTTAAATGGTTTAAGAGGTATGGTAGTTAATTTTACTAAGCTCAATAAAACAATTACTGGTTGGTCATCAGATCAAAGAGCGAATTTATTAAATAACTCTAATCATTTAACTGATGCTTCTATTTATGAATTACATGTTAGAGATATGACCATTGATTCTACTAGTGGTGTTAGTGAATCTCATCGAGGCAAATTCCTCGGCTTATCAGAAACTGGTACAACTTATACAAGTGACGGAATAAGCGTAAAAACCGGCTTAGATCATATTGAAGAATTAGGTGTTAGCCATGTACAAATTCAACCTGTATATGACTTTAATTCTGTTGATGAATCTAAACCTTCAACTAGTGTTGTAGGAAGAAATTCTGGCCAATATAACTGGGGTTATGATCCTTTAAATTACAATGCCTTAGAAGGTAGTTATTCAACTGATCCTAGCGATGGATTTAATCGTATTATTGAATTTAAACAAATGATTATGGCTTTACATAGTAAAGGCATTAATATCAATATGGACGTTGTTTATAACCATACTGCAAGTTTGGATAATACTAATTTTGAATTATTAGTTCCTTATTATTACCATAGAGCCTCATCTAATGGAACTTTCTCTAATGGCTCCGGATGTGGTAATGAAATGGCATCAGATCGTTCCATGGTTAATAAATTTATTGTCGATTCAACAACTTTTTGGATGAATGAATATCATCTATCTGGATTTAGATTTGATTTAATGGGATTAATCGATAATCAAACAATGATTGATGTTTATAAATCTTGTAAACAAATTGATCAAAATGCAATGATTTATGGTGAACCTTGGACGGGTGGAACTACTACTTTAAGAGATACAAGAAGCGAAAATAATTTATCTCATCAAAAAACAACTCAATCATCACTCGCTCAATCTTACTTTGAAGGCAATGGCGTCTATGTTGGAGCATTTAATGATAAGATTAGAAATGGTATTAGAGGCGATAATAATCCGTCCAAAGGATTTGTAACAGGCGGAAGTGCTTCTGGCGTTATTGATGGAATTAAAGGTATGTTTGATTCTGCATCAGAAAGTAATATTAATCCTCAACAAGTAATCAATTATGTATCTTGCCATGATAATTACACTTTATACGATCAATTAGCGCAAACTATTGGTTCTAGAGATTTAATCAAAACTTATAAACAAGCGGATATGATGGTATTTACTTCACAAGGTATTCCATTTATTCAAGAAGGTGAAGAATTCGCAAGAAGCAAAGCATATATTGAAGATGGAAAGACTAAATATGAAGGTAATTCATATAATGTTGGTGATGAAATCAATAGAATGGATTATTCATTAAAAGTTAAAAATAAAGATTTAAACGATTTCTTTATCAACATGATCAATGTAAGAAAGAACAATGAAGAATTTAGATATTCTACAAGAAGTGATGTAAGAGATAATTTTGTTAAAGCAAATACTGCTTCAACTGCATATCAATATACTTTAAATAATAACATTGTAGTTATTCATACTTCTGCAGATGGAGAATTTAGCCTAGATGGCTCATATGATACTTTATTAAGCAATTTCTCATCAAGTAGTACTTATTCTAATAGTATTAGTTTAAAAGCTAATGAATCGATTGTTTTAAAAAAGAAATAAATCAATATAAATTAAATAAACCTCTGCAGTAATGAAAAGACTCAGGGGTTTTTATTTTGAGTGATATATTGACATAAAAATATAAGTTATATATAATTTAGTTAATCATAATTTACTAAATCGTGATTTACTAATTTAAGGAGCAAGTTTATGGAATTTATTGGTAGAGAAGAAGAATCTAAAGCAATCGATAGCATTTTAAATAAAAGTGGATATCAAGGATGTTTAATCTATGGTAGAAGACGTATGGGTAAAACTGAACTTGTCAAGCATTGCCTTATGAATAAGAATGTTCCTTTTATTATGTATCAATGTAAAGAATCAAGTGAACAAGATAACATAAATCAAATAACTAACCTTATTAAACAAGTCCTTAATATTAATTATCTTTCTTTTAAAAATTTTATGGATGTAATTAATTTTATTTTTGAATATTCTAAAGAAAAAGAAATCTATTTTGTTCTTGATGAATATCCATATATCAGACAAGTGATTGATGGATGCGATTCTAAACTACAAGAGATTATTGATTCACATATGATGAATAGCAATGTAAAGTTCTTTATTCTTGGTAGTAGTATTTCGACGATGGAAGAAATCCAAGGACATGATAATCCATTATATATGCGATTTAGTTCTTCAATATTATTAAAACAAATGGATTATTATGATTCATCCTTATTCTATCCATCTTTTAAAAATGAGGATAAAGTGAGATTATATGCAGCATTTGGTGGCGTACCATATTACAATGTTCAAATCGATGAAAGACTTAGCGTTAAAGAAAACATTATTAAAATCATCAGCGGACATTTTTCTGGATTAAGAGATTTTCTTGAAATATATTTAAAGAGTGAATTAAGAAAAATTAATAACGCAAATGCGGTATTTGAAGCTATTGCTTTAGGAGCGTTTCACTTTTCTGATATTCTTTCTAAATCGCATATAGAAAGTACAGCATTACTATCAAATGTTCTACAAAAGTTAATTCAAATGGATTTAATAGAATATGTTTCTCCTATCAACGATAAGAAAAATAAACAAAAAGGTGGATATAGAATCAGCGATTGCTGCGCGAAATTTTATTATAACTTCATATACAGAAATGAATCTGCACATAATATTTTAGATGATGTGATATTTTATGATAAATTCATTCAAGATGGATTTGAAAAAACAATAGTTCCTTTATGCTTTGAAACTATCGCAAAACAATATTTAATTAGAGAAAATAAAAAAGGAAATCTTTCACCTTTATTAATTGATATTGGTACTTATTGGTATGATAATCCAAAAGAAAAGAAAAATGGACAATTTGATGTAGTTGGAAAAACTGAACAAGGATATATCTTCTATGAATGCAAATACTTAGATGCTCCTCTTAATGATAAAGTGGTTAAAGAAGAGATAAATCAAGTAGCGATGACGACTCTTAAACCAATTAAATATGGATTCTTTTCAAAAAGTGGATTTGATATAACTGATAATGATTCATATTTATTATATACATTGGATGATTTATATATTTAATAAAAATAAGGTGAACCCATAATGAAGATTCGCCTTATTTTAAAATGCTTATTTATTTTTCTTTTTCATAGAAGTATCATCTTTACCAAAATATTGGAAAAGATAGATAAATATTAAATCGATAATTACAAGTATGAAGAAACATATAATGAAACTTTTAACATTCTCATTCATACTTCCTAGAGGAATAGAAATATTGCATTTTGCAATAATTAAATAGATTGTTCCTAAAACTAGAAAGAAAGTTGCGACTATGCAAAAATTAAATAAAGGAGTGTTTTTATCTCCAGAGGCATCATAGGCTAAAAATTTGATAAAGTTACTACCTGTTTTAAAAGAGATGAAAGTGTTAACTATTTCTGTAATATTAAGCGCGAGTAATAATACAAAACAAATTATATACATCACATAATCCATGATAGTAACAGTTTCAATGTTAGAAACAAAATCAACGATAACAAAACTAAAGAATATTAAATCGATGATAACACCAATAAATAAGGAAATTAATAAAGAAATGCGATAAGTTTTTAATTTATTCATAATTATAATTTCCTTTCTTTTTCAGTTGGTGAAACAACATTTAATGTTTCAATGTTTTCAAGTTTAGATAAATAATCTGTATCAGTAATCTTCTTACCTTCTTCAGAATCAAAATAAGCTTCTTCTTCCTTTCGGTCTTTAAATAGTAATGATTCATTGATATAACATGTATTCATCTTTAATAATTTATCTCCAAAATCTAAGTTCTTTTTAGATACTAATAAAATTAATAGATTTAAACATAGATAAGCAACAATAAAGATAATTACAGTATTTCTTGTAAAATACAAAACGCCAATAAATGGGATAACAAAATAGATTAATGGTCTTAAACATATTTTCCATTTAGGTACTAAATAACCATTGATGTAATTACAATGACCTAGTTTATATACTTTTTCCATCAATGTTGATCCGTATTTGTTTGTTAATGGAATGACATAATAGAATATGCCAACACATACTATAAATGAGACAGTTCTAGCAATCATTTCATTTGCAACAGTGTCATTATATAAAGAATTATATTCCTTATTGAATGTTCTAAGATATGGTTCTAAATCAGTGTATGAATTATAAAATAAATCTGACATGTTTTTAAAATATGTCTTAGAAGGATTGGAAAATTCAACTTTAATGGCAAGAACTTCAGGATTATATGAACCATCTTCATTTTGCGCGTATTTATAATATTCAGTTGAATTAGATTCTGGTGTAGGATTGATAGGTAAATTCAAAACCATAATGTTATAAATGTGGGTAATTGTCTTATCTTCATTGTAAGTTTCATTGTATGCTTTAGTTATTTCATTAGGATATTTGTTGAAATAGAAATCTTGGATTACTTCTTCATATTTATCATAATCTAAACCTTCAGATAAATTGAGATTATATTCTTGTTTTATCTCATTTATTCTTGATACTTTGTTGACATAATTGCCTCCAAAATTAAATACGCTGAAGATTAAAGCAAAATATAATACGGTTGTAGATGCGAATAGTATTAGATAATCTAAAAATACAGTGATTAATCGATGATTTGTGAAAGCAACAGAAATTCTTAAATCTCTTTTAGTTCTCATAAATCAATACCTCTTTGTCTTTGTCTATTGATATAGAAAGTTTCTTCTTTTTCATTATCAAAATAGATGGATCTTGTATTATCAATAACAATAGATTTACCAAATATATCATGAATACATTTTCTTTTTTTAGTGAACATAAACATAGTGTAGGAGATTAATAATACACCTCCAAATGATATTGTTCCTAAGATTATTTCAATTAAAATATAGGCAATCCAACGAGGAAATAGCATATATTTCTTTAATGTGTATCCTTTATCAGATATTACTCCAATCTTAAATATATGTTTACCAATAGTTTCATTATGTGGTGAAAATATTGGAATTAAGAAATCAAAGATAAAAGAGAATCCAACAACTACAGGAATAATAAAATAAATACTATGCATTACTATTTTTTGATTGGAAGAAGTTAAAGAAGAGATTTCTGGTGAATTAATAACGCTTTTACAAGCATTTTGGAATGCTGTATAAAAGAAAGTAACTGTGTCATCTTCTTTTTCTTGATCAATTAAAGTGAATTTATAAGTTTCTTCATCAAAAGAAGCAATATTTGATTCACTTGTACCAACTTTTAAAATGTTTGATTTATAGATATCTAAAGAAAAGTTGTTACTTCCTCCATAGTCTACATATTTTAATGTATAGAATTCGTATAATGATTTTGATAAATGAGTTTCATATTTTTTATCATTAAATGTTACTTCTACAGAGTATAAATCATTTAATTTTTTGATATTGCCAAATTGAGAATATGCAGCATAATTGCCTTCTTCATCAACTGCGAATAGCTCAGAATCTTTATATAATTGAACGACCTTAGTATTATTTTCTAACACCTTAGCTTTATCAAAAGTGTTAGGAAATACTAGTGTAACATATAAAATTGCACTAGTTACTATTAATATCAATAAATCGATTACCCTCGCGAATATACGGTGGGATTTTTTTGCGTAATAAATATTTTTCATGGTTAAAATTATAGCATAGATACGCTATATTAAACACAAAAAATAAACATTTTATAT
>CAVJGK010000024.1:0-15158 GCA_963648895.1 Lachnospiraceae bacterium
AATCTATGCAGATACTGGAAATAGTTTAACTTGTGGAAGAAATAATTTACAAAGAGATATTTGTTCGTGGAATGGTGATTTACAACAAGCATGTAAGTATCTTAAGGATAAAAATGTTAATTTTAATGCAAATTCTAATGCTAATACCAATTCTGAAACTAATACTAATTCGAATACTAATAAAATAAAATTTACAGATGCTATTTTAAAAAATGAAGAAAGTCTATGTGGAATTGAAGATGTTATTAGTGATATCGATGCAATGAATATTACCTATACTTATATAAATAGTGAAGAGAATACTATCTCAAATGCTATATCTGCATATTATTCTTTAATTGATGATAATAAGACTTTTAGATATAAAATGTTTATTGATAGTGTTATTATCGATGAAGAAGATCATATTGATACTTATTCAAAATTAGAAAGATTTAAGCATGAAATATATTTTCAATTTAATTTAAAAGAGGAAAATAATCAAATTTGTGACTCTCAAAATTACTTACCAATTGAGCCAGTTCATGCGTTAATGAAAGATGATTATATTTCATTAAATAATGATGGAATGCCATCTTTTGAAATTAGAAAATTTGTTACAAGTGGCTTTATTGATTTTGTATTAGATAATATCGTTGAATAACAAGGAGGCAATTTATGAAATGGAAAAAATATATTTTAGTACTTTTTGTATTATTATCATGTGTTTCTTGTGGAAAATATGATAGGCGATATAATGAATTTTATTTCCGGTCTTCAATTCATTATTTTCTTGGTGATTATAAAATCAAAACATTATGGATTAGATACTATGATGAAGAAAATGATAATTATATGAATTATAAAACCAATAATGATTTAGTAAAATTACTAAGAAATGCTACTTATAGTGAAATAGAAAATGTAGATGTGAATGAACGAAGTTTAAATTATCTATTTTTTAGTGATGATATACCTGAAGATCATTTGGATTATTATTTGGAATATAAATATTTTTTTTATCCTAATAATATAATTAGTGTCTGTCATGAATATGAATATGTAAATGATAATTTATTTTTTCCTAATTGTTATTATATTCATCAATATGTGGAAAGATTTTATAGTGTCGCCGAAGAAGATTATAACAATATAATTAGCGAAGTTAATAAATTATTATCTTATTGTAGATGTTGTGAAAATTAATATAATGGTGGTGAGTGATAATGATTAAAAAATTAAAAATTATTTTAAGTATATTTGTTGTGTCTAACTGCTTATTTTCATGTGGCAATAGTAGTAAGACAAGTTATGATTCTTCTTTTCGCCAAAGTTTAGAAGAACTTGATTTAATAAACATGTTTTTAAATAAAAAAGATGATGAAGTATATAAAATTCCAGTTGAAAATGAAGAATATAATGATACTGAATATCATAAAGATACATCGAATAAATTATATAATTTACTTTGCAAAATAAATTATGAATTGATAGATAAAAAAATTAAGTTAAATGTTAACTTTGATGAATCAGAAATAATTTATAAAACTAATGAATGTGCATATACAGTTTATTTATTTAGTAATGATGATTTATATGGAGTATCAGTTAATTATAAAGTGACTTATAATGCATATACTTATGGTACGTATCAACGTTATAAAGTCACTAGCGAAGATTATCAAAATATAATGGATGAGATTTCAATTATTAAAAATACATGTTGGTGTGAAGCATAATTTGGACTAATAAAATAATTAATCTATAAACAATTTTTTAAATTTATGTTAAAATAGATGTATACAAGTAATTATCGAAGTAAGGAGTAATTATGAGAAAGAAAGAAAAAATAGTCGCATTTGGAGAAATTATGCTTAGATTAACTCCACCAGACTACACAACTATCTCACAAGCAAGAAGTTATGTCGCAAATTATGGAGGAGGAGAAGCAAACGTTTTAGTCTCTTTATCTCACTTAGGACATAATACAAGTTTTTTAACAAAACTACCTGATAACCAATTAGGTGATGCTGCAATTAAGCATTTAAAAGGCCATGGTGTTGATACAAGCTACATCGCTCGTGGATCTTCCAATATTGGTATGTACTTTGTTGAAACAGGCTTTGGAGGTCGTCCAAGTAAAGTTGTATACAATAGAAAACATTCATCTGTTACAAGAATTATGAAAGATGATTTAGATTATGATGCAATCTTTAAAGATGCAACATGGTTCCATATCTCTGGTATTACATTAGCCTTAGGACCAAAAGTAAGAGATGTTGCTTTTAAATGTTTAGAAGCATGTAAGAAATATGGTGTAACAGTTAGCTTTGACTTTAACTATCGTTCCAAATTATGGACAATTGAAGAATCTAGACCTTATTTTAAAAAGGTTATTCCATATGTTGATATCTTATTTGGTAATTATTTTGATATTCATGAAATTCTTGAATATAACCTCGATGTTATTCCTGAAGATAACATTGAAAAGAAGATTGAAATTTCTAAATTAATCATGTCAAAAACAAAGATTAAATATGTCTTCTCAACTGAAAGAATTGTTCATACTGCCGCGGATAATGAATTAACATCTTATTGCGTTTGCAAAGATGGATCAATTAAGACTGATGGACCAATTAGATTTAGCGTCTATGATCGTATCGGTGGTGGTGATGCATTTGCAAGTGGTGTCATCCATGGATTAATAAAAAACTTTGATAATCCACATTATGCATTACAATTTGGCTTAGCTACTTCAATTTTAAAACACACATTATTTGGTGATGTTTCTACTTTAAGCGTTCAAGAAGTTGAAGATTTTATTAAAACAAGAGGTAACGCTGCTGTTCAAAGATAAATAGGAGAAAAAAAGAAATGAAACTTGAAACATGTCCTTATTGCTCAAGAGGACCAAAATTAGCAGAATTTGGCTATATCGCATACAAAACTGAAACATCAATTGTTATTGTATTTAAAGAACAATCACATCCAGGTAGATTAATTGTTGCTTATAGAAATGACCATATTGCAGAAATTACAGATTTAAGCGATAAGGAAAGAGATGCATTTATGAAAGATGTATCAGATGCAGCAAAATGCATTAAGAAAGTATATAACCCAGATCGTATCAACTATGGTGCATATGGTGATACATTAGGTCATTTACATTATCATTTATGCCCAAAATATAAAGATGATTATGAATGGGGTGGAATCTTCTTAATGAATCCACATTTACATGATATCAACAATGATGAATGTGAAATTATCGCTGAAAAAATAAGAGCAGCTTATGAAGAAGTAAAGGAAGGAAAATAATATGTTAAACGGATTATTATCAACATTAAAAGATTATAAAGGCTTACACGAAGGTCTTGCAGAAGTTATTGATTATTTATTATCTCATGACTTAGAAGCTTTACCAGTAGGTAAAACAGTTGTCAACGCAGACAAAGATATCACAATTACAAAATTAGTATATTTTGGAAAAGAAGAAGGACAAGCATTCCCAGAAGAACATAGAAACCACTTAGATATGCAAATTGTTTTACACGGTAGAGAAATTGCATATTTCGATTATTTAAAACCAGAATGTGAAGAACACATTCATACTCCATATAACGCAGAAAAAGACGTTATTAAATATGATGTACCATTAAGACATAAAGTTATTATGGACAATGAAAACTTCACATTATTCACTCCATCAGATGTTCACCTTCCAAGCATGAAAATCGATGATGAAGAAATTACAAAATTAGTTATTAAAGTAAGAATCTAAGGTATAGAATTTCAATATAAAAAGCTGTTGCTTACTAGGCAACAGCTTTTAAAATGCTCTTAATTATTGTTTAACACTTTCTTAATGAAAGCATCGACTTTATTTGGCCAAGATTGAACTTCTGGAATAACATAAGATGTATCTCCATCTTTGATTGCAGTTTCATCGGCAAGCGCTAATCCATGTTTACCATGAGGATATAATTCCATTTCGTGATAAACATTATTTTTTGTTAATGCTTCTTCCATTCTTATAGTGTTAGAAGGAGGAACGGCTTGATCTTCTAAAGTGGTCCAAATATAAGTAGGAGGAGTAGTTGGTGTAACTCTATTATCAATAGAGAAGTTATGTTGATATTCTTTATCATCTTTATATTTACCTAAGAAATTATCTTTTGTACCTTGATGAGTTTCTTTTTCTAAATTGATAACTGGATAACATAATATCATACCTTTTAATAAATGAGAATTGATATCAGTGCCTCCAATTCCGGCAAGATGACCTCCAGCAGAGAATCCCATAATGAACATATTTTTAAATTTAGTTGATAAATAAATAATCGCTGTATTAACTTCATCTTTTTGTACTGGATAAGAATATTTAGGTCCTAATGAATAAGATAATATTGCAGTGTTATAGCCTAAAGAAATAAATTTATCGGATACTGGTTTACCTTCACGAGGAGATAAATGGCCATATCCTCCACCCGGAATAATTAATATACATGGTTTATTTTCATATAAATTGTTTATTTCTAAGCATGCTTGTTTGCATGAAGGTTGTTGATCTTTTAAATAAATCTTTTCATGTTTTCTAACAAGGATACCATTGATTTCATGCATTTCTGGTTCAGGGTCACTAAAGCGCATACCTTTATATCCTTTCATCTTTGTTTTAATCATAAATATAGTAAATATAATAATAGATAATATCGCGATGGAAATGTTAGATATTCCCATTGAAATACCGGCAGATTCACTGCCTAAATCAGTAAATGTTTGTAAGAACCATAATGTACCAATTCTAGTTGCGATTCTTAATAAATTGTTGATAGTCGCTAAAAAGGTTTGACCATATCCATATAAGAAACCTAAAACTACTGCAACTATCGCTAAAGCTGGGATCGAAAGACAATCATAATAGAAAATACCTTTAATCATTTCTTGGTATTCAATGATTTGATCAGCATAATCTGGATTAGTATTGGCAAATAAGCCAACGATTTGATCTAAGAAGAATACTCTAACAACTAAAAATCCAATTAATGACCAAGTAAATAACATCGCACAACTAATGAAGAATGTCTTAAGACATCTTTTCATATTGCCATTACCTAAGTTTTGAGAAACGATACTTGATTCTGAATCTTCGAATGCATTACCTGGGTTAGTGATTAATCCCGAGATATTATTCGATACACCTAAAGCACCAACTGTTAATGAACCATATACTTTACACATCGCATTAACACCGACTTTACCTAAAGAAATAACAAATTTACCTAAGAATAATGGGAAGGAAATAATTAATATTTTTTTAACATAGGACCATTTTAATGATAAAGATTTAAATTCAATTCTAAATACATTCGATGGCCTAAATAAATAATAACAACCTAGAACTGTCATAAATAATTGTGATACGATACTTGCAAGTTCAATATATGTCATATCATCAACTTTTAATCCGTAAACTAATAAAGCATTCAACGCTATTTTAATTGCCATCATAATTAAATTACCAATTAAAATAATCTTGGTATTACCTTTGGATTTTTCTAAAGCAATAAAGATATTGTTAATCGCGATTAATACTTGTTCGACTAATTGTAATCTAAAATAGTTACTTGATACTTGGATGATATCATCATTACATCCACATAATTTCATAATAGGTATCGCAAGAGGTAACATGACTCCTAAGATCAAAGCAATAATTATTAAATTAATCGTAAACATGACATTGGAAGTCTTTTTAGCTTCATTAATTTCTCCGGCTCCATAATGTCGAGAAACAATAATTGCTCCCCCACTGGCAAGACCACCACCTAAAGAAGAAATTAACGCCTTTACTTGGGCTAAAGTAGCCCCAGCACTAGAAGCAACTGGGCTAACATAAGCCAGCATTATCGCGTCTAATAACGAATAAACAGAATTGATAAATTGGTATAAAAATAATGGGGCAGTAATAGAAAAAACAACTACCCATAAATCAGAAGTAAGAATTTTTCTTCTTTGTTTTTCGTCTATTTTTTTAGCCATATTATTATTTATACCTCCCTAAGCAGTTATTATTTTAAATCTTATATTATTATACATTCAAGCAAGAATTTAGAAACTTGTATACTAACTTTATGTTTGTGCAAGGGGCACAATGCATAAATTTTTATTATATAATATAATATTATCGCAAAGGAGTTTTAATAATGGCACACTTAAAAATGACTAACCTAAATAAAATCTACGACAATGGTTTCCACGCTGTCCACGATTTTAATTTAGAAATCCAAGATAATGAATTCATTATCATGGTCGGACCTTCTGGATGCGGAAAGTCAACAACCTTACGTATGATCGCTGGACTTGAAACTATTTCTGGTGGTACATTTGAAATCAATGGCAAAGTCGTTAACTCTTTAAAACCAAATGAACGTGGTATTTCAATGGTTTTCCAAAGTTACGCTCTTTATCCAACAATGACAGTCTATGATAACTTAGCTTTCGGATTAAGAATTGCTGGCTTCGATGAAGATGAAATTGAAGTTAGAGTTAAGGAAGTTTCTGAAATCTTAGGTATCCAAACTTATTTAGCAAGAAAACCAAAAGCATTATCTGGTGGACAACAACAAAGAGTTGCTTTAGGTAGAGCTTTAATTAGACACGCAGACGTTTTCTTAATGGATGAACCTTTATCTAACCTTGATGCTATTCAAAGAGTTAACATGCGTTCTGAAATTAGAAGAATTCATAAAAGAGTAGGTGCTACTACAATTTATGTTACTCATGACCAAATCGAAGCTATGACAATGGCTGATAGAATTGTTGTTATGAAAGATGGTTACATCCAACAAATTGGTACACCACATGATCTTTATTTCAAACCACAAAACCTTTTCGTTGCAGGATTCATTGGTGATCCTCAAATGAACTTCATCACAGGAACTGTAAGTGGAAATACATTTACTGCAGAAGATGGTACAAAATTCGATTTAAAGACTTACAATCCAAAAATCCTTGAAAAAGCTGCTTCATTAGAAAAAGTAGTTATGGGATTTAGACCAGAATGTTGTAACGTTGAACCTACAAAAGACACACCAAATATTATGGAAGAAAAAATGGTTGTCGAAGTTTCAGAAATGTTAGGTGACACAATGAACATTTATGGTTATATTGGAAACAATTCCGTAGTTGTAAGAACTACACCTTTCACAAAATATGAAGTCAACAAAGATTTCTATTTTGATGTAAGACACGAACACATTCTTTTCTTTGATAAAGAAACAGAAAATATTATTAACGAAGATTAATTTTTAGGGGAGTAAAAAATAAAATGGAAAATTTATCTAGTAAAGTAGTCGCTAAAAAGACTGCACCAATTAAAGTAATGCAATTCGGAGAAGGTAACTTCTTAAGAGCATTCGTCGATTGGATTATTCAAAAAATGAATGATTCAGGCGCATATAATGGACACGTTGTTGTTGTTCAACCACTTGAATTTGGTAGAGTTAAAGAATTAGAAGTCCAAGATGGTTTATATACTTTATATTTACAAGGTATCGACAACGGTAAAACTGTTAGAACACATGAAGTCATTGATGTATTAGATGATTTTATTAATCCTTATACTCAATATGAAAAATTACTTGACTATGCTTGCAATGAAACATTAGAAGTAGTTATTTCAAATACAACAGAAGCTGGTATTACATTAGATGAAACAGATACTGATTTCACAAAAACACCAAGAACTTTCCCTGGTAAAGTAACAGCAATGTTAAAAGCAAGATATGATCACTATAAAGGCGCTGCAGACAAAGGTTTAAGCTTCATCTGCTGTGAATTAATTGATAACAATGGTGATGAATTAAGAAAATGTGTTCTTGCTTTAGCTAAAGTTAAAGGTTTTGATCAAGACTTCATTTCATGGGTTGAAAAATCATGCCATTTCACATCAACATTAGTTGATAGAATTGTTCCAGGTTATCCAAGAGATGAAATCGAAGAAATCACAAAAGAATTAGGCTATATTGATAACAACATTGTCAAAGGCGAAATCTTCCACTTATGGGTTTTAGCTAAAGAAGCTCATATCCAAGAAATCTTCCCATGTGACAAAGCTGGTTTAAATGTAATCTATGCTGATTCAATCAAACCATACAAACAAAGAAAAGTTAAAATCTTAAATGGTTGCCATACATGTATGGTTCCAGTTTCATATTTATACGGTATTGATACAGTTAGAGAATCAATCGAAGATAAATATGTTGGTAAATTCGCAAACGAATTCGTATTTGATGAAGTAGTTCCAACAATTGAATTACCACACGATCAAATGGTAAGTTTCGCAAATTCAGTATTTGAAAGATACTTAAACCCATTCGTAAGACACGAATTAATGTCTATTGCTTTAAACTCAATTTCTAAATATAGAGCAAGAGTTCTTCCAACTGTTAAAGATTATTTAAGAATCAATGGAAAACTTCCTTCACATGCAATGTTCTCACTTGCAGCATTAATTACATTCTATGCTGGCAAACGTGGTGAAGAAACAATCGCATTAAAAGATGATCCAGAATACTTAGAATATTTCAAAGCATTATTCGCAAAAGGTTTATCAGCAGAAGAATTAGTTTCTGATGTATTAAGCCAAGTTTCTATGTGGGGCGAAGACTTAAACAAAGTCGCAGATATGACAAAAGTTGTTTCTTCCTACTACAAAGAAATTGCAGAATTAGGAATGAAGAAAGCATTAGTTAAATTCTTAGGAGAATAAAATGGCAAATTTTTTAAAGATTAATTCTACCGATAATGTCGCAGTTGCTTTAAAAGATTTGAAAAAAGGTGAAGTTGCAGGAGATGTCACATTATTAGATGACATCACTTGCGCTCACAAGTTTGCTTTAGTTGATATTAAAAAAGGTGAAAACCTTATTAAATATGGTTATCCTATTGGTCATGCAACTAGAGATATTAAAAAAGGTGAACACGTTCATTCACATAACATTGAAACAAATTTAAGTGGTGAACTTGAATATACTTATACACCTTCATTTTCTACTCCAGAAGCAAAAAAAGAAGACGTTAAGGTAAGACTATTTAAACGTAAATTCAATCGTTATGGTATTAGAAACTCTTTATTCATTGTTCCTTTAGTAGGTTGTGTTAACTCACAAGCTGAAGCAATTAAACAAGAAGTTTTAAGCCAAATCGATGAAGAAAAAATTGATGGTGTTATTGTTTGTAAACACCCATATGGTTGTTCACAAATTGGTGATGATCATCAAAATACAGTTGCATTATTACATTCTATTTGTTTACACCCAAATGCAGGTGGCGTATTAGTTCTTGCTTTAGGATGTGAAAACAACCAATTACAAGCATTTAAAGAAACATTAAAAGATTATGACCCTGATAGAGTTGTATTCTTAAGAAGCCAAGATGTCGAAGACGAAGTCGAAGTTGGTACAAAAATGTGCTTAGAATTATATGAAAAAATGATTAAAGACCAAAGAGTAGAAATGCCTTTAAGCGCAGTTACTATTGGTTTAAAATGCGGCGGATCTGATGGATTCTCTGGTATTACTGCTAACCCATTAGTTGGTATGATGTCTGACTACATGGTTGTTAACGGCGGATCTACAATTCTAAGTGAAGTTCCAGAAATGTTTGGTGCAGAACAAGTCTTAATGAAAAGAGCTAAAGACGAAGAAACATTCGAAAAGATTGTTCATTTAATCAATGGCTTTAAAGCATATTACACAGCTCATAACCAAGTATGTTATGAAAACCCATCTCCAGGAAATAAAGCTGGAGGTATCACAACTTTAGAAGATAAATCTTTAGGTTGTGTTCAAAAATCAGGCTTAACAAAAGTACAAGATGTCTTATATGTTGGACAAGTCGTATCTCAAGTTGGCTTAAATTTATTAAATGGTCCAGGTAACGATATGGTTGCTTGTACAAATATTGCTTCTGCTGGTGCACAATTAATTTTATTCACAACTGGTAGAGGTACACCATTTGGAACATTTGTTCCAACAGTTAAAATTGCAACAAATACTGCATTAGCTACTAAGAAATCTAATTGGATTGACTTCAATGCAGGACAAATTGTTGATGGTAAATCAAAAGATGAAGTCTTTGAACAATTTAAAAATTACTTAATCAGCGTCATTAATGGTGAAACAAAAACTAAGAATGAAATTAATGGATTCCAAGAAATTGCAATTTTCAAAGATGGAGTAACTTTATAATATGAAAATTGGTATTCGTCTTCATGATGTTGGAAAAGGCTTAGTACCTGATGTCTTAGATAGATGTAAAAATCTTGGCTTTGACAATGTACAACTAGTCTTTAAAAAAGCATTTGTTGATGAGAATAATAATCCTATTATCTTCAATGAAGAAACTTTAAAACCAGTACATGAAGAATTAGTTAAACGCAACATCAACGTTGCAATGCTTGGAGCGTATTTCAATCCAGTTCATTCTAATAAAGAATTAGTAAAGAAAAATAAAGATTACTTTATTGATCATTTACGTTTAGCAAGTCAAATCGACGCTAAATACGTTGGAACTGAAACAGGCTCATATAACGATGATAAATGGACTTATAACCCTAAGAATCAAACCGAAGAAGGTTATTTAGATACCATGTCAATCTTCCATGAATTGAAAGATAATGCAGAAAAATATCAAACAACTATTTTGATGGAACCTGCGTGGGGACATGTAATTTATTCTGTTGATCAACTTAAAAGAGCAGTTGACGAATTAAATTCTAATTATGTAAAAGTAACTATCGATATTTATAATTTACTTTATATCGGTAATTATCAAGATTATAAAGAAATATTCATCCATGCACTTGAAACATTTAAAGAAGATATCAAAATCTTCCATTTAAAAGATTTCTATGTTCAAGATGATAAATTAGTTCAATGTGGACTTGGTAAAGGAATAATTGATTTTGAATTTATTATTTCTAATATTAAAAAATATGCACCTAATGCAACTTTGATTTTCGAAGGTGTAACAGGTGAAGATATTGTTCCAAGTTTAGAACTTATTAAAAATTTAAATAAATAATGGAAACTGTTGAATCATCTATTTGACGGTTCAACAGTTTTTCTTTAATTACTACATTATCGTTTATTTAAAAGTTTTTTAAGAAACTTAAAAATAAAGTAAAGTTTTACCTATATCGAGTTTTATCGCTAAAAATGGCTTATTTTATTTAAAGTGATAAAACGCCTCATATTTAGGATATTTATCTTTAAAGATAATTGTAGTAAAATAATAATGATGTATTAGATTAATGAAAAATTAATTTTATATCAAAGAGAGGTATTTATGGCAGATATTAAAAAGAGTTTTTTATCAGTAGATGGTAATACTGCGACAGCTTTAGCGAGCTATAACTTCACTGAAGTTGCAAGTATCTATCCAATTACTCCATCATCAACAATGGCAGAACTTGTTGAACAATATGCTTCCGAAGGTAAATTAAATGCTTTCGGCTCAACTGTTAAAGTAGTTGAAATGCAATCTGAAGCTGGTGCTTCTGGTACAGTACATGGTGCATTACAAGGAGGAGCTTTAGCTTCAACTTATACAGCATCACAAGGCTTATTATTAATGATTCCAAACATTTATAAATGGGTTGGTGAATGCTTACCAGCAGTTTTACATGTTTCTGCAAGAAGCTTAGCTACTAGATCACTTTCTATCTTTGGTGACCACCAAGATATTTATGCAGTTAGACAAACTGGCGCAACAATGATTTGTGCTCATTCAGTTCAAGAATGTGCTGATTTAGCAAACGTTGCTCACTTAGTTGCAATCGAATCAAGAGTACCAGTTGTTCATTTCTTCGATGGATTTAGAACTTCACACGAAATTCAAAATGTTGAATTTGTTGATGCAGAACACTGGAATAAATTAATCAATTGGGAAGCACTTGAAGAATTCAAGAAAGGTGCATTAAACCCACATACTCACCCAGTTACAAGAGGTGGTGCAGAAAATGATGATATTTACTTCCAAACTAGAGAAGCTCAAAATGTCCATTTCAATAAAGTAGTTGACATTGCTTGCAAATATTTTGCTGAAGCAACAAAACTCACAGGTAGAGAATATGCTCCATTCACATATTATGGTGCAAAAGACGCAGACAGAGTCATCATTGCAATGGGTTCTGTTACAGAATGCGCAAAAGAAGTTGTTGATACATTAAACGCAAACGGAGAAAAAGTTGGTTTAGTCAAAGTTCACTTATATAGACCATTCTCTGCAAAACATTTAGTTGATGTTATCCCTTCAACTGTCAAGAAAGTTGCAGTATTAGATAGAACTAAAGAAATGGGTGCTTCAGGCGAACCATTATACTTAGATGTTGTTGCTTCATTTGAACAAATGGGTAGACATTTTGATTTAGTTTTAGGTGGTAGATATGGTCTTTCAAGTAAAGATACTCAACCAAAACATGTCAAAGCAGTTTATGATTTCTTAAATGCAGAAAAAACATGGAATGGCTTCACAATCGGTATTGTTGATGATTTAACACATTTATCATTACCAGTTGATGAAAAATTCCACACACATAATTCATATACATCATGCTTATTCTATGGTTTAGGTAGTGATGGTACAGTTTCTGCAAATAAATCATCTATTAAGATTATTGGTGATGCAACTCATCAATACGCTCAAGCATATTTCGCTTATGACTCAAGAAAAGCTGGCGGTGTTACTAGATCTCACTTAAGATTTGGTAAAGAACCAATCAGATCTACATATTATGTTGAACATGCTGACTTCTTATCATGTTCATTAGATTCATACATTTATAAATTTGATATGATTAAGTGCTTAAAAGAAGGTGGTACTTTCTTATTAAATACTACTTTAGATAAAGAAACATTAATCAAATCAATGCCAAATAGAATGAAACATCAACTCGCTGAAAAGAAAGCAAAATTCTATATCATCGATGCTGTTTCACTCGCAAGTAAAATCGGCTTAGGTAGAAGAACAAATACAATTTTACAATCTGCATTCTTCTATTTAAATCAACAAATCATGCCATATGCTGAAGCACAAGATTGGATGAAGAAGTTCGCTAAAAAATCATACGCTAAAAAAGGTGATGATATCGTTAAGATGAACTGGGATGCAATCGATGCTGGTGCAGAAGGACTAGAAGAAGTTGCAGTCGATCCAAAATGGATTGAATTACCATATAACAAAGTATATCAACAATCTGGTGATGACTACATGGACAACTATGTCAATGTAATTGGTCAACTTGATGGTTATGATCTACCAACAAGCAAATTCACAGAATATGAATTATTAACAGGTACAATGAGAAATGACGTTACATTCAATGAAAAACGTTCAATCGCTGATAGAGTACCAGTTTGGAATAAAGATGCATGTATCCAATGTGGACAATGTGCATTCGTCTGTCCACATGCAACAATTAGACCTTTCTTACTTGATGAAAAAGAAGTAGAAGGTTTACCAGAAATCGCTAAAGGTGATTTAATCGATGCAATGGGACCAACAGTAAAAGGATTAAAATATCGTATCCAAGTTTCACCAAAGAACTGCGTTGGCTGTTCAATTTGTGTTAACGAATGTCCAGGCAAACGTGTTAAAGATGAAGCAACTGGCGAATTTGTCCAAGTTAAAGCATTAAAGATGGTCGATGCAAAATCTCAATACGCTCAAGAAGATGCTGCAGATTATTTATACAAACACGTTGAATATAAAGCAGATAAGTTCCCTGTAACAACTGTTAAAGGCGCTTCATTATTATATCCATATATGGAAGTATCTGGCGCTTGTGCAGGATGTGGAGAAACTCCATATTATAGATTAGCTTCTCAATTATTTGGTAAAGATATGTTAATCGCAAATGCAACAGGTTGTTCTTCAATTTATTCAGGTTCAACTCCATTAACTCCTTTCTGTACAGATAAGAACGGAGAAGGTATTGCTTGGGGTAACTCATTATTCGAAGATAATGCTGAATATGGCTTTGGTATGAGAGTTGCAACAGACTACAAACTTGCAGAAATCATCCGCTTAATGAATAAAGCTATTGAAGAAGGTGTTGTCTCTGCTGACGAAAAAGCAGTATTTGAAGATTACATTGAACATATCAAAGATAAAGAACATGTAAGAACAATTCTTCCTCAATTAAAAGAAATTATTGCAAAACACGATTTAACTGAATTAAAACGTCTTGAAAGAGACTTATTAGATAAATCAGTATGGATCGTCGGTGGTGATGGTTGGTCATACGATATTGGTTACGGCGGACTTGATCACGTTTTAGCAAATGAAGAAGATGTTAACGTCTTAGTTCTTGATACAGAAGTTTATTCAAATACAGGTGGTCAATCATCTAAATCTTCTCAAACAGGTTCTATCGCTAAATTCACAGCTTCAGGTAAAAAGACCGCTAAGAAGTTCTTAGCATTAATGATGATGACATATGGTAATGTCTACGTTGCTCAAATTGCTATGGGCGCAAATAAGATGCAAGCAATTAAGGCAATGAAAGAAGCAGAATCATACGATGGTCCTTCAATCATTATCGCTTATGCTCCTTGTGCTAACCATGGTATTAAAGGTGGTTTAGGAAATGCACAAATGACAGAAAAGAAAGCTGTCGAATGTGGTTACTTCCCAATCTTTAGATATGATCCACGTAAAGGCGATGACGCATTACAAATCGACTGCGCTGAACCAGATTTCAGCAAATTCAGAGATTTCGTTATGTGTGAAACAAGATATTCACAACTTCCAAAGGTCAATCCAGAACATTGTGAAGAATTATTAACAAAATCAGAAAAATGCGCTAAAGACAGATGGAACAAATTACAAATGTTCTTAAAGAAATAAGCATTTAAATTTATAACTTGCCCAGGTATCTATCATGGATACCTGGGTTTTTATTTAGATTTATTTATTATTGAAATAAAAAAGCCGTCTTGCGACGGCATACGAATGTAGTTACTTAAGGGATTGTTAAGACTCAGAAAGCATGCATAAAGGTTATTTTGAGATATATTGAGCCTTAAAAGTGAATCTACATTCGCAAAAATGATTATAATACCTGACTTTAGGCGTTAACCCTATTTTCTAGTGTTAAAATGATCAAAATATAA
>CAVJGK010000025.1:0-5227 GCA_963648895.1 Lachnospiraceae bacterium
AATTTTAATGAAACATTTAAATAATCAGATAATGATCTAATTGTTTCTAAGAATCCATCATATTCAAATGTATTAATTTTTACAGTTGAACATAAATAATTAATAACATCTCTCAATGTAAATAATTTTGATGTTTTTGTAGAAAATTCTAATAAATCTTTTAATTTATCAATCGAGATAACATAAGTTTCCATAGAAACATTAACTTCATCTTCAACACCTAAATTTTTTCTAATTTGTGATAATGAACCATCTTTATTAAAATCGAAGATATCTTGATCAATAAATGATGTTCTACCATCTTTAATCTTCTTATATACACATGTAATAGAAGCTTTATTTTTGATATGTTCTTCAATTACTTGATTAAAATCAAGGCGATAAATCATATGGGCTGGTGCAATAACGACATATTTAAATTTGCCATCTTCATATAACCATTTATTTTCGATGATATTGTTAATATCTGTATTATATAATGGGCTATTTGCATAGTTTTCATTATAACAAATAATTGTTTTACCCATCTTGGTATTATTTGTATAACTCATTGCATTATCCATA
This sequence comes from Lachnospiraceae bacterium, assembly GCA_963648895.1. Classification (GTDB taxonomy): domain Bacteria; phylum Bacillota_I; class Bacilli_A; order RFN20; family CAG-449; genus UBA3210. Next base: position 565 of record CAVJGK010000025.1, read on the forward strand.
TGTTTAATCATACTTCTTGGTGATTTGTTAACTAAGATACCAACTGTATTAATTGTTGAATTGCTAAAATTTGATAATGGGAAATCAACGAATGCATATCTACCTAAGAAAGGAAGAGTCGCAAGTGATCTAACCTTGGAAATTTGTCCTAAATCTGGAGAACAATGTAAATTTACTAAACCTAAAATACGTGCCATAATCTATTTTTCCTCCTATTACTTTGTAATTAAAGTAACCTTTTCTTTACTTCCTTCAATAACGCGTCCTTCTTCAATGACCGCGCCTTCTTGAACGATTGCATTTACAATTTTCGCGCCTTTTTTAACAGTTACATTAGGCATAATTACTGAATCTTTAATATATGCACCTTCTTCAATATAAGTACCTGTAAATAAGACTGAATGTTCTACTTCACCTAAAACAATGGAACCTTGGTTAATCATACAATTTGTAATTTTAGCTTTTGGACCAATATATTGAGGTAAGGATTTAGTATCTTGAGAATAAATCTTGAAGCTTGAGAAATGATTATATAAATCAAGTGCGTTGTCATCATCGATTAAATCCATATTTGCTTCCCATAATGAATTTAATGTACCAACGTCTCTCCAATAACCTTCAAATGGATAACCAAATACTCTTTTTTTCTTCGCTAAGAAATAAGGAATAATATTCTTACCAAAGTCATGTTCAGAAGTTTCATCTTTTGCATCTTTTACTAATGCATCTCTTAATGTTTTATATCTAAAGATATATAAACCCATTGATGCACTTCTAGAATCTGAATGCTTTGGTTTTTCAACGAATGAAGAAATTCTTCCTTCATCATCAACGCTTAAAATACCAAATCTTGAAACATCTTTTTCTTCGACAGTTAAATAAGCAATAGTACAATCAGCGTCGACTTCTTTAGTGAAAGCTAGCATTTTTGCATAGTTCATTTTATAGATGTGGTCAGCAGAAAGAATTAAGACATATTCTGGATCAACTGAATCTAGATAGTCAATGTTTTGATAAATTGCATCAGCAGTTCCTAAATACCAGAAACTACCTTCTTCTTTTTGACGAGGTGATAATAATGATAATTGGGAATTATTACCATCAAAGCCCCAGTTATGACCACTTGAACAATAATTTGAAAGTTCAATTGATTCATATTGAGTTAAAACACCAACTTTTTGAACGTTGGAATTTGCTAAATTGGATAAAACGAAGTCGATAATACGATACTTACCTCCAAAATAGACTGCAGGTTTAGAAGTCTTTTTGGTTAAACCTTCAAGACGTGTTCCTTTACCACCCGCTAAAACTAAACTAACCATTTCATTTGCTGCCATATACTAAATTCTCCTTATATTTTTTTGATATGTAGTAATAGATATCGTTTGTGAAATCTATAAGCTCCGTGAGTGCGTCAACTTTTAAGTCAACGGCGTTATACGTTATTTTCTTCTTTAATGAATCAATCAATTTCATCTGCCAAGAAGAAATATAAATAATTAATTGTTTACCTACCAGGGTAATAATTACATTTGTATTACAATATTTTTTCATACTTAGATAAGTATTTATAACTTCGGAAGATATTAATTCATAAGTATCTTTTTTAAACGTTGAATTAATATAAATTGGTGAAGAATATTTTTTTATATCATCTAAATAATATTGATATACATTCTGATCATTGATTTTTTCGATTGGGAATAAATTATCACTCCTAATTTGGATAAATCCATTAAAATCATCATTCAATGTGGAAGTAATTAAAATCCCATTTTTATTTTTGATTGCTTTATCATGAATCTGATAAAAATTTAATTTAATCAAACTCGATAAACTCATCAAATAATAATATTTCGGTGGTTCTAATCCAACATATTTATAAATCGTATCAAATTGGAGATTTTCTAAATTATCTTCATGTTCGATTTTATATATCTCATTAAGTTCTAATTCTTTATATAAGATATCATATGCCTTTTTTTGATATTTATTATTGTTGATATAATAAAATACTAATATTATCAAAAATCCAATTAATGTTGCGATTATACTAACAATTATCGAAATCACTCTTTGAATCGAAGCTTCCGAACTATAAATAAAAGAAATATTAGTTGATAAGTAATCATCTACAAAGAACGAATAATAACTTCCCAAATAAACAAGCAATAATAAAATTATGCAAGACAAAGAAATAAAACCAAAAAGTAGAACTTTATTAAAATAAAACTTTTTGATGGATATTAATTTACTTGAAGCTTGTGTTATTTTACTCATATAAATTATTTCCTTATAATTAAATTATAGCAAAGAAAAATCATTTGAAAAGTAGGTAATTATTTTACTACCCTAAAAGTTAAGCGCTTTCATAAAAAAGGTAAAATAAAAAGCGTTCAGCCGATTTTTTCGTAAATCAAATTAAACGCTTTTTAAATTTCCTAAATTTTAGAAATCATCATCATATTTTCTAATATTTTTCTTTTTTCTTGAATGGAAAATGATGAAGAATAAGATCCATAAGAATCCATAGAAGGTAAATCCAAACCATTGGCTAAGAATAATCTTATTAACATAGAAATCACTATTAGGTGCGATTTTAATAAAAGTTTTTGTCACCAATGAATGGAATGCCCTTATAGGAACTTCCAAATAAGCAACGCCTAAATATAAGCCATTACCGATGGTATTTCCACCTGTTAGAAATTTATTGATAAATGGAACATTGATAATTAAGAAACTTGCCAAACAAATAATAAATGGCAAAAAGAAGATTGAAGCTAAAATACTTCTTTTTTTCGCGATTAACAATGTGAAAAATAATGGAATGATAAATGTGATTAAAAATCCAATTATTGTCCATATACCATTTAAAGAAAATAAAGTAGTATCTAACATAAAATCCTCCTTTCATTAATTTAAATATAATCTAAACGAGATTATTTTTCATTATTTATTTTTTAATTTCAAATGTGTCAACTTGTGATTTGTTGTTTTGACGTGAGACAAGTAAGGTCTTATCGACTAATTTAGCTAAGTCAGCGACTTTTTCACTTGGTGCAGAAAGAATAACTTGTAAACCAAAATTCTTTAAGATCTTAATAGATTCAATAATACGCGTTGAGTCCATTTTTGAGAAAGCTTCATCAAAGATGACAAGTCTTATACAATTGCTCATGCTGCCTTGGGCTCTAATACGATAAAGTTGGCTAAACGATGCAAGAATAGAAACATAGAATGGAGTTTGAGTTTCACCACCGGATTGTTTCTTAATGTTCTTTGCAAGAGAATAAGCTTTTCCTTCACCTTTTTTAACTAACATATCAAACATTAAATATGTACGATAGTCAGTGAATTTTTCAACGTTTTGAGCAAGTATAGAACTTTGATCATTACTTGCAGATACATCACCAATTAATTTAAATAAAGAATTCATGACTTCTTGATATTTTTCAAAATATGCATTTTCATCTTCACCGCATGTTAATAATAAATTATCAGTAATCATATCATAATATTCTTTATATTGAGGTGCTGGAGTAACGGTGAATTGATAAGAGTCATTTCCGAATTTTGCATCTTTTAATGCTTCGTTTAAATCATCAATTTGGCTTCTAACTGTTTCAATAGATGTTTTGAGTTTGAAGATAAAGTCATCTTTAAATTCTTTTGTTGCATTGGCATAAGCACTTGCAATCTTATCTTGATATTCTGGGAGTTTAACATCTCTAAGTAGCGTTAATTCATTATCAAAATCATCATTATTATCTTTTGTTGTATCATAAGATAATTTATAATTTAAACAATATTCTCTTCTTAATTCATTTAAAGCATTGAATAAAGAACGCATCTTATTTTGGCTACGAACGAATAAATCTTCATATTCAGATCTAATAGAAATTAAACTTCTACCTGTTGCAAGTTCTTCATTGAATTTAGGTAATGCAATGTTATTAACAAATTCTTCATCAAATGAATTTTTAATTTGTTCTAATACATCGTTTGAAGATTGAATTTGAGCAGGTATTTTTTCATCTTGAATATTTCTAATAGATTCTTGTAATTTACCTCTTTCTAAGATTAATTCTTGTTTATCTTCTTCTAAGTTTTTAATATCGACTTCAATACGAGAAATTTTTCCTTCAATGGAAGAAACTTCAACTGAACCAGTATTGGAAAGTTCACTTTCATAACGAGCGACATTTTCTTTTAAAGAATCTAATGTTGCAGCATTTTCTAAAATCGCATTCGCGGTTTCAACTTCGTTAGAAGATAATGTATCTAGAGAGTTAACTAAGGTTAATGCGACAGTTAAAGCTTTTAAAGTGTTAATAATTTTTTCATTTTGTTCAACTTCTAATTTCTTAGCTTTCTTTAATTCATCGGAAATCTTTCTACCCATTAAAGGATAACGATAATTATTTTCTGGAATGACGAAAGATGCGAAATTACGATAACCTTCACATTTTGGAGTAATACCTCTACCTATTTTTCTAGCATCATGGAAAGATTCACATTTGATCATCTTACCAAGTAAGAAGTTGGCATAATCTCTCGCCCCTTGGTGGTCGGTTACAATTTCTTCAGCAAGAGAATTATCATCGATAATGAAATTAGCTCTATGTAATTTTTCTTGGTCGATTAAACCAGTTCTATAATAATG
>CAVJGK010000025.1:5237-8193 GCA_963648895.1 Lachnospiraceae bacterium
ATAATGTTGTTTTCTTAAAATTTCAGGAAGAATCTTGTTTGCTGTTTCATAATATTCATCATCGACGAACATATTTTGTTTTTGATTGCCAACAAATCCTTCAATAGCATTAACCCATCGAGGAGTTTTAATATCGACTAAATCGGCAAAAATTGTAACTGGAACTTGTTTATTATAATAATCTGATAAACGATGTTCTAATTCTCTTCTAATAGTAATTAATTGTAAATCATAGTTTTTAGAACCATTATCTAAATCAGATACTTGTTGTTTAGCATGAGAATTTTCTAAAACTAAATCAGAATATTTACTTCTAATTCTTGCGCCTAATTCAAATACATCAGATTTATATTTGATTAAAGCATCTCTAAAAGAAGTTAATGAAGTATCATCAATTGCTTCAGTATTAGTAAATACACCTTTAAATGTATTAACATTTGTTAATAATTCTTCACTAGAAGTAATTAAAGATTCTAATTCTTTCTTATAAGAAATATATGTTCTATCATCTTGAATAGAAGAACAAATAGAAACAATTTGGTTCGCACAGTTAGAATAATCGTTGATGTAACGACCAAGTTGGCTTCTTAAAGTATTTAATTGATTTGTAATTTCAGTAATCTTCTTTTCTGTTGCATCTTTTTGAGTAGTTAATTCACTAGTTAATTGGAATGCACCAGAAGAAACTTTTTGAGCGATTAAATTTTCTTTTTGTTTATTTAAATCTTTAATCTTATCTTCAATGGATGTTAATTCACTGGCAATTTCTTCTAATCTAGTTTGAGAAGAAGAAATATCTTTTTGGAAATTAGAAATAGTATTTAAATATACTTGATATGTAATTCTTTTTGAAACATAACTTGCAACGTTTAAATCTTGTTTTTTAGAACTATATTCTTTATAAGCATTTTGAATTTCTTCTAAGCGAGTAATTTTTTGTTTCATGTTACTTGCTTCAATTTCTAAACGCTTATATTGTTGAATATTGTTTCTCATTGATTCGACATTGATTTCACTTGGAACATCGCAAACATATTCAGTTAAGAATTGTTCAATGTTGGTAATAGGTGTGAAAGAAACTGCCTTTTTAAATAATGAGAAATATTTATCTTTAATACCACCAAATTCATCTTTAATGCGTGTTTGATATTGTGCGTTACTATCGGCAAAATAGAATTCACTTGGAGCATAATTTTTTGAGAAATATTCATTTAATTGTTTATAAGACATTGGTACTTGTAAAACAACGAAATTATTTTCTGGAATCTTATCTTGTAAGATGAAGAAATGATGATCTTCGGAAGAATCTTCATAGACATCAAAAACAATACCAGTTGTAAAATATTTGTCATTGACATCATCATACCACTCTAAAGCAATATAAGATGAGAAACGTCCATTTCTTAAATAACGATATGAACCTTCTCCATCATCACCAATTTCACCTTTTAAATAACCTTTTAATGTACGGCCAGCTTTTTCTGAAGCCGCTTTGTTAAATTGTCTTCCAGAAGTATCACCGAGTAAAACAACTTGCATCGCATCGATTAAAGTTGATTTACCGGCAGCATTTTGACCAGTTAAGAAGTTAACTTGATCAACATCGAATGTGACATTATAGAAATAGTGCCAATTGATAATACGTACTTTAACTAATTTTTTCATGGCCTACCTCCTATAAAGAATCATCATAAGATGAAACTGCATCAAATATTGCGTTAATCTTTGTCATATCAATAACATATAAGATAGATGGTAAAATAACAAATGTTAATGATCTATCTTTAAATTCACCAGATACTCTAGAAATGATGTTATGGTTTTCTAAGAATCTAAATGAAGAAGCTAAACCTACCGAAGTTGGTTTCTTATCAGGTTTAATTAAACCTTTATCGTTTAAAAGAACTAATAATTCACTAGTTGTGAAATAAACTTCTTGAGTCATTTCATTTTTTTCTCTTGCGAGTTCATAAGCATATCTTAAACCATAGACGATTAATGAAGTTAAAAAATCAATTCTAACATGGTTTTCTTGATATTCATTGTTAATCATAACAACGCCTAGACGAGAATCTTTTTCAATTGTCCAACCAGAGAATTCTAAATATTCTCTAATCATATCAATATTTTTTTCAATGAATAAATAATCTTTATTTGTTTTCATCATTTTAGAATGACGGTCATAATTTTCTCTTAATACAAATGATTTGAGCATTAAGTTATTTACGACATGTGCGAATTGTTCTTTATCAGAACTAGATAATTGTAAATATTTTTCTTCGAACATAATTAATCCTTTCTTCTAACATATTGATAGTTAGGCATTTCATATTTTTCTTCTTTAGTGATGTATTCTAAATCTTCTGGTCTAACAAAGTCATAGAATGAAGATCTTGAATCTGCCTTAACAGTACCTAAAATTACCATGATAAAATCTTCAACTGATTTAACTGGAATCTTTTTAACATCGATTTGGCTTTCATCTTTAAAGGCATCTTCCATGAATTCCATAATCTTTTCATCGCTATAAGCATCCATGATTTGGAGTAATGATTGCATTAATCCTTCATTGACTTCAGTATCCGAATCATCTAAAGCCATTGGTTCGCCTTCATATCTTTCATTTCTTCTATAAGGTTTTGTTAAAGAATCAGAATCGATATAACCTTGTTGATAGAACAATAAAGAATTGTTGATATCTTTAACAATGTTTGGATAACCAGTAGGTTCGCCATTTATTACTTTCGCTAAAGAAAGGAAGATTGATTCTAACTTACCTTTAATAGTCTTATCAGAGTTATTTAAATAAATAACCTTTTCTGTTGTTGCTTTGGTGTAATTTGATTGAGCCTTATCAATGTCATTCATTTCTTCAGTCAACTTATTATAAGTATCTTGAATATAGTTAATTTTCTTGATGACATCTTTTTGTGCTTCTTCTTTTGAATGTAAAGAA
>CAVJGK010000025.1:8203-15124 GCA_963648895.1 Lachnospiraceae bacterium
GTAAAGAAGTATTTAAAATTAAAGCTTGTGATACAATCTTTTCAAAAACTGATTCAGTATTTAACCATCTTTTTAAAATACTAGAAATTGGTCCATTATATAAAATGATTGAATCATTAGTTTTTAATGGGTGGTAAATAGGATCGACAACATCTTCTCTCGCAATATCAAAATGTTGGTTTAAAACTTCATTAGGTGAAAACATATTCGCGAGTTGTTTATGGAAAACTCTAATGGAGTGATCTAATTTAGTAACTTCAAGTTCCAAGTCACGAGTTTTATTAACCGCGTTAACTAAAGCACGATACATAAAATCTGATTGGTTTTCATCTTCGTATTGTAAATCTGCATATGTAGATCTAACATTAGAAACATATTGAGAATCACTATCGGACATAAATTCATAAACAATCTTTAACATGCTCATTGAATAACTTGGAATTAAAATATATTCAACGCCTGTTTTAATATCTTGATCAAGAATGATCCATCCAGTATCGACTAAACGTTTAACAATTAAATTGTATTTACCTTGTAATGTAGGTTCATAAATAAGGCTCTTATCGCTTTCATAATCATCTTCTTCGATAATTAAATTATTGACTAAGCCTTCGCCACGATTCTTAAGCAAATCTAAAAAATCACTCTTACGAATGTGATTGTGATATAAAGTTAAACAATCATATAAAGTAACAATCGCTAAACCATAGATATTTTTATTTTTGCTTGATAAAATCGAGAAAAAATTATCTGGAATCTTATTAAATAAATTCATTAACTTCCTCCCCTTTTAAGTTATAAAATTTCTATAACATATTTGCTAGTAATATTATATATTACAAGTATAAAATTCACAAATAAAAAAAAGAAAAAAACGCGAGATTTTCGCGCTTTTCTCCAATCGAAATTTCTTAGTTATAAAAAAGTTATTTTTGCTCTAGATTTTTAAAATATTGAACCTTCTCATCGATCATATTTTGAACGATTGAAGCAACTTCACTACTAGATTTATCTTTATAAAATTCATAATCTAATGGTTTGAAGAAATGAATATAAATCGGATATTTTTTCTTTAATGGAACATCCTTATTTAATACAAATGCAGTACCATAAATCGCACAAGGAACAATCTTCTTTTTATTGTTCATTGGATATTTAAATGCGCCAGCTTTAAATTCATTTAATTTAAAATCTTTATTCTTTGATCTAGTACCTTCCGGGAAGATGATATATTTAACATTTTTAGTATTCATATCATCAGAAAGAGACTTCATAACTTTAATTTCTTGACGTAAATTATCTCTTTCTAAGAAATATCCTTCAAGAGCTAAAACAAGTTTTCCAATTTCTGGAACTTTATTTAATTCATCTTTGGCCACATATGCGATTGGATCATCAAATACAGAAAAGAAACTTACCGCATCAACTAAAGATTGATGATTTGGAGTAATTAAATAAGAATCATCATTTGGTAAATTTTCAAGTCCGGAAACTTTAATATCCATATGAAGAATATTGGTCAATTTTAACGCTTCTTTTTTGATGTAATAATATCTTTTTAAACGTGAGCCTTTCATTGATTTTCTAAAATCAAAAATACAATAAAAGAATAATCTAAAAATAATTCCTAAGCTTTTAATAACATATCCTATAACTTTAAACATAATTTTATCTTTTTCCTAAGCCTGTGATTGTTTCGACGATGACAAAAGGTTTTTCATCGACTTCTTCAATCCTTCCTTTAATTGCCACAAGAGATCCTTCATCATAATAGAATAAATCACCTTTGGCCATCTTATTCCAACTCATTAATGGAATAACATCTCGATCTTTTTTTTCATAAAGAGGCATATACCCTCTTTCGACTTCTAAGAGTCTAAAGTTTTTTTCTTGTTCAACTTTTAAAAGAACACCGATAAGGTTAACCGAATTTAGCATGCTTTGCACCTCCTAAATATAATTATACACTATATTTAGTAGGAAAAATCCCAAGTTTGCTCCTATTTTGTCTTAATAAGGACAACAATTGACAATCCGTTGACGCTTAAGTATTGGGCAAAACAATCACTTGTGATCTTACCAGATTCATTAAATATTACCTTATAATAATCATCTAATGCAATTTCAATCTTATTTTTTGTTGGATTAATAATAATTCTAAAATCTTCTAATGGTGCGATTAAATCTTTATTTTTATAAATAATTGATAAGCAACCATTTTCTTCATCTTGGAAAGTAATAAGAGATTCAATATCTTCTTTAGAAGAACATCTTAAGAAAGAATAAGTCTTTTTTAATTCAACTAATTCTTTAAAATATTTATATAACGCATATCTTTCATCAACTAAGTTCCATTTGAAAGAATTGATTTCATCACCAGAACGATAGGAGTTATGATCACCATTTTTAGATAGACCAATTTCTTGTCCTGCGTGGAAGAAAGGGACACCAAATGCCAATACATTAACGGCATTTACAAGTTTTAAATGTTTGAAAATATCTTCTTCACTATCATCATAGCAACATACCTTTAATTTATCATATAAAGTATTATTATCATGGCATTCAACATAATTAATTGATTGACCAGGACGAGAAAATAATGGAGGGAATGCAATAGGCAAAGTACAACCGACAAATGCATGTTTAAATCCATCACGGTAGTTAATATCTCCAGTTAGATATCCCCTCATATATAAAGCAGAATGATCTGATTTACCTTTAACAATATCTCTATAACGATCATTAAAGAAGCCAATATTAGGTAAGAGTCTAGAATTATACATGCTTGATTTTTGATTGCCAGGCATGATAGTAGGCATATCCCAACCTTCACCATAAATAATAAAATCAGGTTTTATTTTACGACATTCATCATAAACTTCTTGAATAGTTTTAATATCGATTAAACCCATTAAATCAAATCTTAATCCATCAATACCATAGTCTTTTACCCAATGAAGACATGAATCAACAATAAATTTTCTTGCCATTAAATGACGAGATTCAAATTCATTACCACAGAAAGAACCATTTGAAGGAGTTCCATCTTCATTAAATCTAAAATAATAATGTGGGCAAATGTTTTCAAAATTGGATAATTCATGATTGAAAACATGATTATAAACAACATCCATGACGACTCTAATACCGTTTTGATGGAATGAAGCAATCATCTTTTTTGTTTCGATAATACGAGTATATGGATTCATTAATTCACTCGCATAACTTCCTTCAGGTGCATTATAATTCAAAGGATCATAGCCCCAGTTATAAGTATCTTCTGGGTGTTCATCTGAAGTTGTTGCAAAATCATATATTGGTAAAATTTGAACATGAGTAACACCTAAAGATTTAATATAATCAATTCCGATAGGATTACCATTTTTAGTAACTAAACCTTCTTCAGTTAAGCCTAAATATTTTCCTTTGTTTTTAAAAGGTGCATTTTTATCGCTTGACATATCTCTAACATCAAGTTCATAAATAATTGAATCACAAATATCTTTAAATGGAGGGAGGCAATCATGTTTTAAATCAACATCAGCTTTTTCATCATTGATGATAACTCCGTAAATTGAATTTAAAGATAATGATTTTGCATATGGATCAACACAAGTTCTATAATGGCCATTAACTCTGACGACGTAATAATAGAAATATCCATCTAAATCACCTTCGATTGTAGTTTCAAAAATGCCATTATCTTTGTTTTTATTCATGACTTTAGTGACAGTTGAAGCATTATCATAAGGTTTAAAAGCTAAAACAGTTATTGCATAAGCTAAAGGTGAAAATACTCTAAATGTGGTAGATTTTTTTGAATATATCGCCCCCATTTCACCTTCATAATGCATTCTATCGATATATTTATCTTGTAAGCATAGAATTGAACAATTAAGTGGAATACGAATATTTCGATCATCCCAAATTTCATATTCAATACCGATTTCTAAAAATGGTAATTGATTTAAATAATAGAAATGATATTTAGAATTTTGTTGGTGATTAATAATATTTAATTCTTTAACTAAAAAACCACTTTTATATAAATAAAATTTTAAACATCCATTGGAGTTATAACTCATTGGGATCATCACTTCAATGGTATTAGAATCAGTTAAAGTAGCTTTAAATTCAGTTCTTTCAATCATAATAACTCTCTCTTTCTAATTTTTTCTTCGATATTGTTCGGCAATAGTTCTTCTACCATTGCTAGGGTCACGGATTAAAACTCCTTCATCTTCTAAATCGGCAAGGATTTTATCCGCGCGTGGGAATCCAACTCCTAATTCTCTTTGAATAAAAGAAGTTGAAGGTTGTTGTTTTTCAATAATTAATGCCTTTGCCGCATCGGCTAGTTCATCTCTTTCTTTTTTTCTTCCAGTTCCATCGCCACCTAAAGCATTTAAAGAAGAAGATTCATTTAAATTCATAAAGTTACGATCATATTCAGGTTCTCTTTGTGCTTTAATAAATTTACATAATTCAAATACTTCAGCAGAAGAAACAAATGAACCTTGTAATCTAACTAATGAATTGTGACGAGGTAAACGACATAACATATCGCCATATCCTAATAAAGATTCTGCGCCTGCTTCATCTAAAATTGTTTTTGAATCAACATAACTTGGAACAAGTAAGCCAATTCTAGAAGGAATAACACCTTTAATATCACCAGTGATAACATTAACCGATGGTCTTTGAGTACAAATAATTAAATAAATACCACAGGCTCTCGATTTTTGACATAATCTTTTAACACTTAATTCAATTTCTTTGCCGTATTCTGACATGAAATCAGAAAATTCATCAATAATTAAGACGATATTTGACATCTTTTCATAATGTTCAAGTTCGGCAATTTCATTATATTCGGCAATCTTACTTGCCCCGACTCTCGCAAGAAGTTCATATCTTCTTTCCATTTCATCGACCATTTTCTTTAAAGCGACTTTACCATCTTTCGCATCAGAAATAACTGGACATAATAAATGAGGTAAGTCGTTATATTTAGAAAATTCTACTTTCTTAGGATCAATTAACATTAATTTTAATTCATCTGGAGTATTTCTCATTAATAATGTGGCAATAATTGTATTAATAAATACTGATTTACCTGAACCAGTTGTACCTGCAACTAGAACGTGAGGTAATTCATCAATTAAAGTGGTTACAACCTTACCTTCAATATCTTTACCAAGCGGAATTAATAATTTATTCTTATCACCTGTTTTATCTTTAATTGCTTCAAAGCACTCTTTAAAATCAACCGGAGTAGCTTTTACATTACCAACTTCAATGGATGAAGTATTTCTACCTTCAACAACTGTTTCAAGTCTTACTGATTTATCACCATTTAAAGCGATGGAAACTTCATCGACAACTTTAGTTAAATCATTAACTCTAACCCCTTCATTCATCTTGACATTGAATCTAGTAACTGAAGGTCCAATCGTATAAGAAATAACTTGAGCCCCAATTTTATATTCTTGGAATGTTTTATTAATCTTGGCAGCTTTATCTGCCGCGGCATTTTCATTTAAAGTTTTAGTATCTTCAGAAGGATGATATTTTAAAATTTCAAATGGTGGTAAAACATAAGGTTTCTTTGGCTTAGGTTTAATAGTTACATTTTCATTAACTTTTACTTGTTCTTGTTTTGATTCATTAATAACTTCTATAGTTGGAGTAGAAACTACATTTTCAACGCTTTGAGAATTATTAACTTTTTCAAATGAGGATTGGCTAGTAGGTTTAGAATAATAATTAGTTGTTGAGTTATAAGTATTATTAACTACTTTTTGAGGCTCTTCTACTTTTTTACTTACTTCAATATTATTAATAACTGGTTTTTCTTTTGCTTCACTACTTTTTTCTTCTACATATGTTTCAGTAGGTAAAACAAAATCATCATCATTAACTTCATCTAACATATTCGAAATAGAATTTAAATCAGGTAAAGGTAGATCTTCAATTAAATCATTTTTGTTTTCTTCAAATTTTAAATCTTCTATTTCCATTGTAGAAGGAGAAGAAACTTTAACTTCTTTTTTTACTTCTGGAGTAGCTATATCATCAAGAGTTAAAGAAGAAGTTGGAGTAATATGATTTTGAATATCAACATTTACTTCGACATTGACATCTTTATCTTCTTTTTTGAAAGATGAAGTAGAAGCATTATTAAATTGGTTATATTCTTCATCCATTTGTTTTGCGAATGTATCATCATCCATTCTAGTAACATAGACAGATTCTTGTTTTTCTTGATTTTCTTCTTGGATAATTTTTCTTTGTTCTTTCTTTAATGCTTTTTTTTGTTTTAGCAAGTGCAATTTTTTCATTAAAGAATTTAATAATATAAATAACAATTTCTTTAAATGCTAAGAACAAGCCAACAACAAATAAGACGCCTGTTAAAATATAGCATCCAATTGGAGAAAGAATAGTATTAAATAAAGCTTTTAATAAATATCCAATAAAGCCTCCGCCGACTTGATTTAAATCATTGAAATTAGAAATTACTGGGAATGAAGTAGAAATCAATGATAGATGTAAATTAAATTGAGAATTTAAATTATCAAAATATAAAGTAGTAGTTGTAATCGAACAAGAAATAATTAATGAAAAGAAAATAAATAAAATTCCAAATACTTGTAAGGTGAAATGTAATTTATATATTTTTCTTTTAATGATCAAATATAATCCAAAGACAATGCTTAAAGCAAAAATAATAAAATAGAATGCACCAAAAAGGAAGACAAAGATATATGTTAAAAAATTACCAACCGGACCATTGTTTAATAAACCGATGATGGAAATTAAAATTATAATAATTCCCCATAAGACAAATTCTAAGTCGTTAGATAAATTTTTATTTACTTCTTTGTTTTTCTTTTCCATAAATACACCCACTTGTAA
>CAVJGK010000026.1:0-15091 GCA_963648895.1 Lachnospiraceae bacterium
ACGATAATATTACAGTTCAGCTTTCAAAAAAGAATACACGTTTTCAATATAAATTGATAAAGAAAGGTGGACGAGCTGCTGAATTTGAGAATGCAATAGAATGGTTATGCTTGTCAGGTATTGTATCACAGGTATTCAAAGTTGAACAAATAAATAAACCTTTAGAAAATTATCGTGATATTGATGCATTTAAGATTTATGTATCAGATTTAGGATTGCTATGCGCAAAAAAAGATTTAGATGCTAATGATATTCTATATATGGTTGATGAAGTTAACGATTTTAAGGGTGGTATGAGTGAAAACTATATTAATGTTCAGCTTACTATAAATGGATATAATACTTACTATTGGGAGTCTGATCGTGGGGCAGAGATAGATTTTATCATACAACGTAATGGAGAACTTATTCCTCTTGAGGTAAAGTCCGCGGATAATACAAAGGCTAAGAGTTTAAAAATCTATATGGATACATACAAGCCTAGTTACGCTATTAAGGTTTCAAGTAAAAATTTTGGCTTTGAAGACAATAAAAAAATAATTCCTCTATATGCTGCATTTTGTATCTAGAAGGAACAATCTTATGTGTATTTGTTAAATGACTTGTAATTGACCTTCAGAATTAGAAGAAGAAAATTTTAAAAAAGCTAATGCCATTTCTTTTTCATCTTCTTTCATTCCATCTTTTAACCAATAAAGCATCATATTATATAAAGCGCCTGAATAATAATATAGTTTGTATCTAAGAAGAGATGTTGAAGGCATATCACCAAATGATAAAACCATGCCTTCTGTAATAATATCTAATATGGCAGATGAAGTACCTAAATGAGAATAAGAAAGAATAACACCTCTATTTAACTTAAAATACTTAAAGGTGTATTCTAACATTTCTTGACTTAAAAAGTTAGAAGATGACTTAGGAACATTCTCCCAATAAGAGATACGGAATTGATCAATTCCATAGTTAATTAAATCATCGATGCTATCAAAGTTTCGATAGAAGGAAGCTCTTGCGATTTTTGATTCTTTGATAATATCTGTTATTGTAATTTCCTCCCATCGTTTATAGGAAGAAAGATTAATCATAGCTTTAGTCAGTCTTTCTTTTACTTGTTTATTTCTTTTATCCATGATACAAAAACCATCCTTTCTGTCTCATATATAACATTTATTTGACTATATTAAAATGATACAATATGTATCATAGATTAGCAAGATTGCTAATCTTGATGGAGGTATTTTATGAGATATCACAAATTAGGTCAAACAGATGTAGAAGTACCAGCAATTGGTGTAGGTACTATGTTATGGTTACCCAAAAATGATGAAGAAAAAGAAAAATATTTTGAAACATATAAAAAGTGTTTAGATAATGGTATTAATTTCTTTGATACTGCAGAGATATATGGAAATGGTAAATCAGAAAGATTATTAGGTGAGTTTATAAAAAGAGATGGAAGAAAGATACTTATTTCTTCTAAATTCGCTCCTCCTTCAAAGATGAATCCATTAACACAAAAAAGAAAGTCGGTTAGTAAATATTCTCCTAACGCTATAAAAGAAGCTCTTGATGGTAGTTTAAAAAGATTAGGAGTAGACTGTATAGATCTATATATGATTCATGTACCACCTAAAAAAGGTGATATATCTGCATATATGGATGTTATGGCAGAAGAAGTCAAAGAAGGTAAGATTAAAGCAATAGGTGTATGTAATTTTTCTTATAAACAAATCATTCAAGCTCATGATGCATTAGCAAAACATGGTATCCCTCTAGCGGTAGTTATGGTTGGATATAACATATTAAGAAGATATCCAGAAACTAATGGTGTTTTTAATGTATGCAAGCAATATGGTATATCTATTATTCCTTATGCTCCTCTAGCCGAAGGTACTTTAACCGGTAAATATAGAAATAAGAAAGTACCATTTATGTATAAAATGACTTCTTATTTTGGTCATTTAGATATTACTAAGGAAAGAAATGATAATGTACCTTTTATTAAAAGATTATTCTCATGCCCTAGGGAATGTAATATTAAGAAGATGGAACCTTTAATGATAGAACTAGAAGCTATTGCCAAAGAACATGATAAGACTATTGCACAAGTTTCTTTAAATTGGCTTTTATCTAATCCTGATGTTGATGTTATTCCTATTCCTGGAATGAGAAATCCTAAACAAGTTGAAAGTAATATTGGAGCGATTGATTGGGATTTAACTAGTGAAGAAAGAAAAAGAATAAACACAATAGAAGAAATGATGAGATAAGAAAAAGTATTCTAATAATTATACCTCTTAGGTTTTAAAACTTAAGGGGTATTTTTGTGTTGGGATACATGAATAATTTAATGATATTGTAATTAGGTTAAGAAGTTAGAGAGAGAAGAAAATAAAGTAAATCGCTACTTGGTATTATGAAAAAAACTTGTTATTACAACAAAAATAATAGATTAAACACTGCAAATATAACAAAGTTTTTAGGATGTAATTTTACAAAAGGACTAGACAATTTATATTTTTAGTTTCAAAATTAAATATAAAGTAAATGTTTTTATTAGTGATATAATCCTTAAATAGGAAATAAGCTTGTTTCATACAATTAAATTAATTTTTACACAATGAAAGGGAGAATAATAGATGGGGAATCCAATTTTAAAAGAAAAAATAAACGAAGCCATGAAAGAAGAGTTTGTTGGAAACTATATTTTTAGTGATGAAGAATTATCTATTATTTATGATGACGTATCTTCCATTTTAAGAAGAATTGGTAATAATTGGGGTAGCGATATATCCGGTACGGATTACAATTTGATTTTTGTTGCACTTGTTAACCTTTCGAAAGAATGGAATGTTAATGATGAAAGTGCATTGTTTGAGTATATTTATACAAAATTATTAGGAAATAGAATAAATGGTGGAGGTAAAATATATAATCAAATTACTAATGTTATTGAAAACTTAGGATATTCAAATAAGATATTTTTATTAAATTCTTATAAGAAGAAATACTTTGCAACTTTATGTAGTCATTCATTTGCTCCTTTAAGTTCAATAGAATCTTTTTTTGATATGTGTTGGGAAATATATTGCAAAGATTTAGAACATCAATATGGGAAAAATGATCCTGCATTAAAAATAATTGTTCAAAGTCTTCAAAATAGATTTAATTGTATCGATGATGGTGAACATGATTTACAAATTGGTAGTAAAGTTTATTCGTTTAGATCTGGAATTCGTGGGCTTGCAATTGATGAACCTGATTTAATGATAAATTTATTAGATACAGTAATGGAATCGATTCATACTTTATTTAATAATGAACCATTTAATTATGATGATAAATATATAAAATTCTTAATCAATGATTGGTGGAAGAAAAAAGAATTAACTTTTGGAATTGATAGAAAAAGAACTTATACAAGACATGAGAATATAATTACAAATTATTCACAAATTAAAGCAAAATATATTTTAGAAGAAGGAATAGCGAAACTTATTATTCCACCTATTAGATTAAAAGATAATTTTGATTTTGAACCATATATTGAGATAAAAGTTGATGGACAAGATTATAAATGTGAAAAAATGATTACTTGCGGTTCAGGTATTTTGATGGCTACAAAGCCTTATGAAATTAAACTATCAGATTTAACATTTGAAAACGAGATAAATATTAATATTGAAATTACTCATTGTGGCAAGAAAATTTACAATTCAAAAGATACTCTAAATAGAGAATTTATTTTATATCAAGGTGATAAAGAAATATTAACACAGGATTGTCTTCCAGGAATGTATTTTTTATATACTCCAAACATTGGAGATTTGCTTCAATATCCAGAAGATATTCAAAGAAGTGAATTTAATACATATAGTTTAGAGGCAAAAGAAAGTGAAATTATTCAAAGTAACAATAGAATAATATTTTTTAATTTTGAAAAAAGTGATAAAGATGTTTATTTTTCTGCAAAAGTACATGACGATATCTTATTTCAACTAGATAATGATGAATATAAGGTAATAGATGGTGAATTATATGTAGATGTAACTAAAAGTGTTGATGTAAAAGATTACGGAGTAAGATATGAAGAAACTGCATTTAAATTATCTGATTTCGAATTTGAAGAATTCAATGATCGAAGAAGATATCTGGTTAGTATTTTACTTAATGTTGGTGAGTCACAACATGTTACTTTATTTAAATATAGCAATAACGCAATAATAACGTGTATTAATTTAATAAAATTCAATAATATTAAAGTTTCATTTGATAAAGCATTGTATTATGGAAATGATAATATAGGAATAGTGAAATTTCTTACTGAAAAATATAACGAAGAAACTCAATTTAGAATAGAAGATAATGAAGTATCTATTCCTTTATCAAAAGGAAAATTAATTTTCTTTCCACCTATACTGAAATGGAAAATAGATAATGGAGAATGGAATATTAAAGAGTTAACAAAAAGAATATGGTATAAAGATTTTAACAATTCTTCTATTTTATCTATAGACCTTCCTAAAGATATGACTTGTAATGCTTGTTTAAGCAATAATAGTTTTATTGAGCAATGTAGTAAAAATAATAATTTTAAACTAGGTCAAACTATATATTCTTTAAAAGAAAATATTAAGAATAATAACGATAGTGTTAGTTTATTTATTAAAACTAACAAAAATCAATACTATTTTTTAGGCAAAATTTATTTTAAAGAATGTTTTATAGATGAACCAGCTTATGTTTTTCTAAATTTTAATCAAATTATTTGGATGCCTGAATACTATATTGGCGATAGTGATTCTAAATTTAGATTTGAAATTCTTGATGATAATAATGTTGTTTTTTCTAAAGAACTATCTACTAAAAAAGAAGTATTTACTATTTCTAATATTAAAGATGGATATTATAAATATAGAATTATTTTAAAAGGTAAAGGATTCTTAAATAAAGAAAGAGAACTTTATTCAAAGAAAGTTATTTTTGGTGATGTAAAAAAATTTAAATATCAAAATAAAGTATTAATGATAAAAGAGGCAATGCTTTTTGATAAAGAATATCCAAATAAAATTAGAACTATTTATGTAGATAACATCAATTATTTAGGTAAAGAAAATGGGAATGATTATTATTCTGGCTTATTATTTATAATTAATAAAGATGGAA
Organism: Lachnospiraceae bacterium; assembly: GCA_963648895.1. Lineage (GTDB taxonomy): Bacteria > Bacillota_I > Bacilli_A > RFN20 > CAG-449 > UBA3210. The sequence goes on from CAVJGK010000026.1 coordinate 5,170, forward strand.
ATAAAATATATATAAATTCAATGAAAAATGAATGGAATATACCTGTAAAGATTAATCCATTAAGAATCGAATTTAAAAATAATAATGCTGCTGATATTATGTATGGTCTGGATTTCCAAGATGGTAATTTTGATTTTGAAAGTGGTTTTTATTTAGATAATATGGGAAAAACCACTATATGTGAAAAAGTATTTGGCGAAGAAACGAAAGGAATAGATTATTTTCTATTTGAGGTGAAAAAGAATGTTTAATCCGATAATTGCATCAAAGAATATAAAAGAAGAGTTTGTTAGTTATATATCTACATCCTTTTCTTTTGCAGATGAAGATTTAAGGAATCAATTTATTGTTGAACTTAACAAAATCATCTCTAAAGGTCCTTTACTTGAAACTAATGATGTTTTTAAAAGTGGAAGGTCAATAAATCAATTGATTGATGAAGGTATTTTATCACCATTATATCGTGATTTAGAAGCCAAGAAACCAAATACCAAATTATATAAAAAATGTTTACCTATAGATAGACCATTATATTTACATCAAGAACAAGCTATTAGAACAATTGTAAATGGTGATAACGCTATTGTTTCAACTGGTACTGGTAGTGGTAAAACAAATTGTTTTTTAATACCTGTTATAAATGAATTACTTAGAGAAAAAGAGGCAGGAACATTAGGCCCAGGAGTAAGAGCGTTATTCATATACCCAATGAATGCTTTAGCAAATGACCAAATGAAGAATATTAGAAAAATACTTATGTATTATCCTGATATTACTTTTGGCGTGTATAATGGTGGAACTGAGAATGAAGAAGATGATGCTATTGCACTTTATGAAGCTATGTTTTCAAACGATCCAATTCCAGAATTAAGACATAGATTAAAAAACGAATTACTTTCAAGAGATGAAATGAAAGAAATTCCACCAAATATATTATTTACTAATTATGCGATGCTTGAACATTTATTATTTAGACCTAAAGATGATGTATTGTTTAGTAATTCGGATTTTAGATTTGTTGTTCTAGATGAAGCACATGTTTATTCAGGCGCGACAGGTATTGAAACATCTATTCTTTTAAGAAGACTACGTGCAAGAATTACTTCTAAGAAAGACACTCAATTTATTTTAACTAGTGCAACATTAGGAAATAATAAAGATTCAGATGATGATATAATTACTTTTGCAAATAATCTCTGTGGTGTTGATTTTAAAAAAGAAAATATTATTAGAGCAAGTAGAGAAAAGTATATTGGCATAACTAACGCAAAAAAATATCCAAAATCATTAATTATAGAATTAGCAAATGAAGAAAATAAAGTTTCAACTGTTTTAAAAAATCACGATATACCATGCGATGATTCACTTGATGAAAATGAATTGTTATATGATTTTGTTTTCTCCTCAGAGTATTATCATACTTTAAGGGCAAATATTAATAAGATTACAAGCTTAGATAATATTGAAAATATATTGAACTTTGATGATGATACAACTATTGCTTTTATTTCTTTATGCACAAGGGCCCAAAAGAATGGAAAATCATTAATAGATGCTAGATATCATTTCTTTATAAGAAGTTTAGAGGGATGCTTTGTTGCATTTAGTCCGGATAAAAAACTATTTTTAACTAGACAAAAATATTATCACTATAATAACGAACAATTTGCGGTATTTGAAGTCGCATTGTGTGATGAATGCGGAAAATTCGCGATTATTGGAAAAGAAGTAGACAATCATTTAGTTCAAGTTGGTAAGTTAGATGAAAAAGTTTATTATTATTTTTTGGCGGATGAAGAAAACTCTGATATTGAAGAAAACGATGAAGAAAATGCTAAATTAGCACATTTTCATTTATGTCCTCATTGCGGAACCATTGTTCCTGAAAATCAAATAAAAAATGTTCCTTGTGATTGTGGTAAAGAAGACTACATAAAAGTTGTTAAGGCAAGGATGCTTACTCTTGGTGCAAGATGTGGAAATTGTCATCGAGGTACGTATAAAAGATTTTATTTAGGAAATGATGCTGCGACATCTGTTCTTGCGACTTCATTATATGAAGAACTTCCTGATTTAACATATGAGGAAGAAGACATAACAGAAGTAAAAACTGATAACATTTTTGCTAGAACAAAGCCTAGTAATAAGAAAAAAGCAAAACGAACAGGCAGACAATTTTTAGCTTTTTCCGATAGTAGACAAGAAGCGGCTAAATTTGCATGTTATCTTGGTAAGAGTTATGATGAGTTTTTAAGACGTAGAGGAATATGTCAAATTATAAATGAACAAAAGGATAATATTGTCTCATCAGTGTTTACTATTTCTGATTTTGTAACAAAACTAACGGCATATTTTTCAAATAAAAGAAGCTTTGCAGAATCTAATAATGATAATTCTAATTCGACAACCATTAGCAATAAGAATGCTTGGGTAGCGATGTTAAATGAGTTGGCTAGATATAATTCGTCAACATCTTTAACTTCTCTAGGTGTACTTCAATTTAATTATTTAGGTAATACTAAAGAAATAATTGAAAGTGTTTCACAAACATATAATGTTGATGTTGATACTGTTAAAAATTTATTAAATTTACTTGCGTTTGAAATTGTGAAAATGGGTGCGATTTGTTCTGATAATGATACAGATATTAATGATAATGATAGAGAATATATTTTCTATTCGCCTTCTCAAAAGTTTGTCACAATGCTTCAATCACCTGACAAGAAAAAAACAACAGTCTCAGATTGGGCACCAAGAAAAAAACAAGGAAAGAATGATTCTTATTATAAAACCAATAGATTATATTATGTTACTCATTTTCTAAATATTAATGAACAAAAAACGGTTACATTTTTAGAACAATATTTTGAATATTTGTCTAAACCAGAATATGGAAATCCTTATTGCATGATTGATAAAAATAATGATGGAAATTATGTTTTGCCAGCTAAATATTTTCAAGTAAAAATTGCTGGCGATAAAACTATAAAATGGTATAAATGTAGCAAATGTGGTAAAGTATCACAATTCCATATGAATGGCTTATGTACAACGGTAAGATGCTGCGGAAAGGTTAATGAAATTGATCCACCAAAATTAAATAATGATAACCATTTTGCAAAATTGTATTTTAGTGATAGAATGACACCATTATTCATTAAAGAACATACTGCTCAATTAAGTAAAAAAGAAAGTGCTGAATATCAAGAACAATTCATTAAGAAAGAAATTAATGCATTATCTTGTTCTACTACTTTTGAAATGGGTGTAGATGTTGGTGACCTAGAAACTGTATTTTTAAGAGATGTTCCACCTCTTCCAGCAAATTACGCTCAAAGAGCTGGTCGTGCTGGAAGAAGCGTCAATGCAGCTGCGTATGCACTTACTTTTGCAAAACTTTCTTCTCATGATTTATCTTTCTTTAAAGAACCAGAGAAAATGATTAATGGATCCATTCTCCCACCTCTTTTTAAAGTTGATAATGAAAAGATTGTTAGAAGACATATTTATGCAGTAGCTTTAAGTATGTTCTTCGCAGATCATCAAGATCAATATAATCATAATGATGCAGATAAATTCATTAATGAAAAAGGATATGAAGAATTTTTAAAATGGATTAATACTCATCCTAACAGACTAAAAGATATGCTTATTCGTTCTATTCCAAATATTAATGAATTTCATGCTAGATTAGGAATAAATGACTTTAAGTGGATTGATGAATTTAGTGGACCTGATGGAGTATTTACTGTTCTAATAAGAGAATATGAAAATAATGTAAAAGAATTTGAAAATATTATTAAAACATTAAAAAAAGAAAATGATTTAGAAAGTGCCGCTAAATGTGACAGAAAACTACATAACTATACTTCTAATAAATTGATTGATTTCTTGGCAAGAGGTAATATATTACCTAGATATGGTTTCCCTGTTGACACTGTAGAATTAGAACAAAATGTAACTGCTGGTAATATTCATAAACTAAGATTAAGTAGAGATTTACAAATGGCAATCGCTGAATACGCTCCATCATCTGAAGTTATTGCGGATGGTAAAATGTATACTAGTAGATACATTAAAAAGACTGATGTAGGAAACAATAAACAAGAATGGCATACAGCTTATATTGGTAAATGCAATGACCCTCAATGCCAAACTATTAATTATTCAATTACTCCAATAAAAAGTGAAGGAGTTAAATGTGCATCATGTGGTAAAAAATTAACAAAATTAGACTTCTTTGAAAGCATTGAACCAAGAAGTGGATTTGTGACTGATAGACAAGCAAAAGATGTTCCATTGTCAAAACAAGAAAAGAATTATAAATCAGATGACTTCTATATTGGCAATACAGAATCAAAAACAATTGATAAGTATACTTTTAAATTTAATGAAACAACAGTAACATTAGAATCTACAACAAATGATTCTTTAATGGTAAAATCATCTAATAACTTTTATGTTTGTACTAAATGTGGATTTGCTTATGCTGAGGATGAGACTATTCCAAATGATAATGAAGCTAATAAACTTATAAAACAAAAAGCGCATAAAATAACAACTGCAAAGCAACATGATAGCTTGTTTGGTCAATATGGTTGTGATTGCAAAGAACTCGTGAGATATTCAATGCACCATACTTTTAATACTGATGTTGCAAAAATTAGTTTTGATTGTGATACATCTGATTATAAAACAATGATTTCAACAATGTATGCGATCTTATATGCAATTTCTGATGAATTGAATATTGAACGTAGAGATATTAAAGCATGCTTATCGTTGAAAATTATCAATAAAAAGCCATCATATTCAATTATAATTTATGACTCTGTTCCTGGTGGTGCAGGACATTCAAGAAGATTAGTAACCGCGGATGGTGAAATGCTACAAAAAATTATTGTAGCAGCATTTAACAAGATGGAAAACTGCAACTGTGAACCTTCATGCTATAACTGTTTAAGAAGTTATGAAAATCAAAAAATTCATGATGATTTAGATAGAAAACTTGCTAGTGAGTTTTTAAGAAAATTGATTGGAAAAGTAACAGTTGTAAATGATATTGAAGAGAATTTGAATTAATTCTTTAAATGAATCAAGATAAAATATTTTTATAAAATCTAAGGGGAATTGGCTTCAAACCTAATTCCTTTTTTTTGCTGTGGTAGATATTGTATTGACGCTATTGCTTGACATAAAAATGGCGGGGGGGGGTATAATTTTATTAATATTTTTAACTTATTTAATTAAAGAATTTATTAATTAAAATGGTAAGTTATCTTATTTTATGGAGGAAAGAAAAAATGGTAAAATATAACAAAGAAAATGATGTACAACTATACAAATTTTTTGATGAATTAAAGAAGGCTATTAATGAAAATAATACATCTGAATTTTATTTATCAGCATGTGATATTATTAAATATGTTATTGAAACTGGTGCTCTTCATGCTGGAATTCAGTTTAATAAAGGATTATGGTTTTTTAAGAAAGCATTTAGTTTGTCTGATTATTTAAATAATAATGAAGTTAAGAAGTATTTAAACGTTATAGGAGTTAATGTGTATTCTTGCAATTCAATCAAGAACGCTAGTGATGCAGCTTCTAAAAATGATAATCAAATATTTAATGTTAATGAGATTGCAAATAGTGTAAATTTTTTGATTGATTTAGTAATTAAAATTTATACAGACATATATGAAGAAACATCTCCAAAAAAGGAAGATTTTAAGGATGTTGTAGAATTAATAGAAAAAAAGAGAAATGTCAGAATTAAGGACGAAAAAAACGATAAAAAAGCAGAAACTGAAACAAAAATTGTAGTCCAACCAGCAAAAAAAGTATATACAGAGATTAAACCTAAAATTGATGATGGATTTATTTCTGTTGAAGAACAATTGGATGCCACTCCAAGATTACCAGTATGTATTTGTTTAGACTTAAGTGGTTCAATGAAGGGCAACAAATTCGAAAAAATGAAAGAAGGTCTTAAGATGTTTTGCGAGGCAATACTTAATGATTCTAAAGCAAAACGTTCTACAGAAATTGCAATTATAACTTTTAATAATAAATATAATGTTTATAGAACCTTCCGTAGAATTGATAAACCAATTGATTTAAATAATGTTCAACCAAGATTAGGAACTATAGTATCTCCTGCTATCAATTGTGCATTAGATATGTTAGAACAAAGAAAAGAAGAATATAGGAAACTTGGAATGGAATATTATCAACCTTGGCTTGTATTTATTTCTGATGGATTACCAGGTGATAATTGCGATGAAGTTAAGAATAGAGTTTTAGAATTAGAAAAAAATAAAAAATTAGTTGTTTTATCTTTGCCAATATTATCATCACAAGATGATATAGTTAAGAATGAAAGAACAATGGAATTCATGGATGGTTTTAGCGCTAGTAAATCATTACCTATGGATAGTGAAAAGATTAAAGAATTCTTTGTATGGCTAAGTAGAAGTATTCATGTAAGTGTACGTAAAGGTAAAGCTGATTTCACAACAGAGACAAGTGAATTTATAGCAGGGATAAAATAATTTTGGAGGATAATTAATATGTCTTTTTTTAATAAAAGCAGCAAATGGGCATGCATTGGTAATACGCATATAGGCAAATCTCATATTGAATCAAATTTACCTTGCCAAGATAAAATTGCTTACTTTTGTAATTCATATCGCACTATTGCAGCTTTATGTGATGGGTTAGGATCAAGAGAAAATTCACATTTTGGTGCTGCAATTGTTTCAAATACAATTGTTGAATTTTTATCTAAGAATTTTAAATTGTTAATCAATAAAACGGAAAGTGAAATATCAGCAATTGTTTTAAATGAAGTTAATAAAATAATTGATCAATATATTGAAGACAATAGAGAAAAAAAGATAACTAGAGAATCTTTAGAATGTACTTTATTGTTTGCATCAATAGGTAAAAAAAACTATATCGTAGGTAAAATTGGAGATGGGGTTTTAGGAACTTTTAAGGACAAAAAAGTAGTTGATAATTTATACCTTTCAAAAGGTGGAGATGAATTAGAGTATGCTAATGCCACATTTACTGTTCTTGATGAAGATGCAAACAAACATCTTATAATAAAAAAAGGTAATAGCAACGATATTGATGGATTATTTATGATTTCAGATGGATTGCCATTTTTGTCAAGTAAAGGAAAAACTGCAAATAAAATTCAAGATTTTTTTAAAACGATGAATGAATCTGAATTTGATTTTGCTTCTAATATTATTTATAAAGAGATTGGAAAAAAAGTTTTAGAATCCGAATTATGTATTGATGACTGGAGTTATATCTTTATTAATAAAACATCTAAAAAAAGCAAAGTTGAACGTTCGTATTATAAAAGACAATTAAATGATATCGAAAGGGGCGATTAATAATGACGTTTAATTATAAGCTTGGAGATAATTTAATTATTCAAAGAAAAGATATATTAAATAGTGATAATGAAGTTGTTTATGATGGCGCAACAGGAAATATAATTCTAGGAAAATTATTGTCTGATGAAGGAGGAGAAGGAAAGGTTTATAGTTTGAATACATTAGAATCTTCTGAACTAGATCGAGACCTTTCTAGTTTTTTTGTCGCAAAAATTTATCTAGATGAAGAAACAGCAAATTCAAAAAAATCAAAGATTTTAGCGATGCTTGATATGCTTAGTGGTTTTAGAAATGATGAATCATTAGATAATGTCTGTTGGCCCTTTTATGCCATTTACGATAAATCTAAGTTTGTAGGATTTATAATGCCTAAAGCGACTGGAAAAACATTGGCGAATTTATTTTATCCTGATATCTTATCTACATTTCCACAATATACTAGAAAAGATTTGATAAAAATTTGTCAAAATATAATAAGAAAAATAGATCAACTTCATGCACATAATATAATTATTGGAGATATAAACGAGGATAATTTTATTATAAAATCGCCAGATGAAGTATATTTTATTGATACCGATAGTTACCAACTTAAAAATTATCCTTGTAAAGTTGAAAGACTAGAATATAAAGCTCCAGAATTGATTGAAAATGATGATGGTAAGTTAACTATGAAAACAGAAGGATATTCAACATCAGTATTAATTTTTAAGATTCTTATGCTAGGCAAACATCCTTTTACTTGTAAAAATGTTGACGAATATACTACTGAAGAACGTATATTGCAAGGCTTATTTCCTTATTCCATGAATGAATTAACAACAAAACAACTTGCGCCAAATGGTTTTTATTCTTATATTTGGAAAGATTTTACAAAAGAACTAAAGATGTTTTTTATCAATATTTTTACAAGAGCTGATGGGATAGAATCGGTTAATGATATATCAAAATTTTTAGCTGGATATGATAAATTTATTTGTGATAATAACAAATTAGATTTAGTTCCTACTGAATTTAATACAGTTTTAGAAAAAGCAAAAAAAGACAAAATAGAAGAAAAGAAACGTATTGATGAATTAAAAAACAAAGAATTAAAAAAAACGCAAATAATAAGTAATAATGATTCTAAATCAAAAGAAAAGATCGCAAATGAAATTTTGAATGCCATTGGCGATAAGTTTCATATAAACGGTTGTATTAGATGGACATATATCCTTAAATTATTTGATTCTGATGAATATCTTAAGCATCATATAATTGCTCGTGAAAAAAATGATGATTGCTATATTTTGTGTTCGGATTTAGGAATTAGAGTTAATTATTCGATTGAAACTCATGCAGGTCACAATAGAAGAAAAGCTGTAAAAGAATTCTATAATGAGGTTATTAAAATTTCAAAAGGATTAGTGAAAGAAAAAATAAATGCTAATGAACCAAAACTAAATTCACAACAGGTATCTTCTAATACTAGTAAAAAAGATTATGCGAAAAGAGTAATGCAAGAGTATAACAAATTTTTAAATAAATATAAAGAAAAAACATGTTGGGATTTCTTTTTTGAAACTTTTCTTAAACAAAAAAATACTTTACTTCCAGCAATAAAGTATACCCATAAAAGACACAATTGCATAATAGAATGCCCATACTTATCAATAACAGTGAAAGAGACTAAAGGAGGAAGAAAAGAAACAAGAGAGGTAGCGGCTAAAAAGTTTATAGCTGAAGTTAAGCAACTAATTAAATAGTTGATTCCTTTGAATATTAAATAGGAAATTAATTCTGTGAGGTGATATATCAATGAATAATAACTTTAAAGTTCAATGCGGATATGATACTGATGATGATTGTATTAAAATTTTATTTTCTAAAGGAAGGAATGAAATCTTTTCTTATGATTATGAAATTGGAAAAGATGAGACAACAGAGGCTAGAAAATGTATTGATAATTTTCAAATATCATTAAATGATAATAGTATCGAATATGATAAAGAAGAACTTAACTCTTTGAAAAAAGATATAATTATCAAGATACAAGAATGTGAAAAACAAATATCGAAAGATGGATTCTCAACTTCTCTAAACAAAAAAACAACTTTACAAGCACTTCATAAAAACGAATGTAAATTTTCGTATAATTTTCTAAACAAAATATTAGATAAAGTGAGAAATGGCGAATTAAATTTAATACCTGATGGTAAATATATACCTAAAAGTTTGATCTTTTTAGATAATAATCAAAATAGATGCTTCGCTAATATTGATTCAATCTATGTCTTCCCAATAAAAGAAATTGATAAACTAAATGAGATTGAATCAGGAAAAAGTAGTTTTATTTGCGGATTTAAAGATGAGCAATCTAAAAAGCTGGTAGTTCTTAAACTAGGATATTTGGATATTTCTAAAAGAAATCCTGAATTAAAGTATTACCAATTTGAAAATAATGAATTATTTAATGCTGAAAGTGGATTAGTTTATTTGTATAATATGAATGAATCCAAGGTTATATTCCATAC
>CAVJGK010000027.1:0-14810 GCA_963648895.1 Lachnospiraceae bacterium
ACATCACATATTGTATTCCCCCTATAATATGTGATGAAAATGTAAGCGCTTACATAAATGTTACATAATGTTTATGTGATGTTACAAATTGATATGCAACATTGTTAAAATTCAATAATTACTTTGAAAACCAAAGTATTTTGATGGTTGACAATCGGGTGGCGGGAAATGAGTAATTTGCCTGGAATTAGATAAGATGGGTATAGTCAGAATGTGACTATGAATATTTGGTGGATAAGATGGGATAAGAAAATGTACTCATTATAGTAAGATTTTTGGTATTGACATAGGTGTACACCTATGGTATTATATTATTATAAAAAAGGAGATATAAAAATGAAAGTAAAGGATTTAATTAATTTTGTAGTAAATGTTACTGATGATACATATTGTGTTTTCTCGAGAAAGGAGTATGGATGGGATTATGATACTTACAGTAATCTAGTAAAAATGTATGGCGAGTTAAAATGTAAAATCGAGTTTACAAATAATATTATGTATATTAATGAGGTATAATTAAATGACATTATTAGATTTATATGTTACATGTTACGAAATAAAGCTTTCCAGCAGATATACTTTCATACTTCCCACATATGATGTAGAAGAAACAATTCAGTGGGGATTATCAAGATGGGCGAACAGACATATAGAGGGTTTTAGTATTACAAAAGGAATAATTGAATTAAAGGGGTACTAAAATGGATATTATAGATATTATTGCAAGAATCGCTATGTATTTGATTTGTTTTTTCGCCACATTATCTTTATCAATATCTTTAGATGATAAAAAAATAATGAATTGTTATTTGTTTGGCTCTATTGTAGTAGTATTAATATGGATAAGTTGCATTTGAAAGGAAAATAGAATGTATAAGGAAGATATCATAAGAGGGTTTAGGGATAGCAGGAGAGCGTTTTGCAACACTTGCCAAGTAGGTAATTTTACATCTTTAGAATCACTAAAATATAGAGAGGGAGTTATTACTGGATATATGTTGATATTAGAAAAAATGCACTATATAACAGAGAAAGAAGTTATCGATACACAAGTAAAATTGTCATATGCAGTGCAATATTATAAGGATAGAATGAAAAGAGGTGGAATAGTTGGTTTCAAAAAATAAATCCAGAATTATCATTTCATTGACACATGAAAATTTAGGTTTTCTTGAGTTTTTACAAGAAAATTTGGGGAGAACTAAGAGCGAAATAATAGAAACATTATTAACCCAATATTCAACTTGGTATTTAGGAAGTGTAAAAAATGAAAAGAAAGAAAATTAATAAGTATGAGCAACAGTATAAAGATCTTGCTAGAGAGGTCAATGAAAGATTTAAAGAAATAAAAAACGCTGGTTATTCAAAATTAACCCCAGCGCAAAATACATTCAAATCAATAGCATCTAGCAATATTCTTGGGAAAAATAAGGCAGTGTTGTTAAAGCCAAAAGTAAGAAGTAAAAAAGAGTATTTGCAAGGAATACAGGATATGAAAAAATTCTTATCTTATCGCACATCGAATATATCAGGTTATGAATCCTTGCTAGAAGAAAGGCGAAATGCCTTGCGTGATAAATTATCATGGCAAGGGATGAAAGATAAGGATATTTCAAAACTCACAGATCAACAGTTAAATTCTATATTGGATTTTCTGGGGTCTGAAAGTGGGGAAGTAGGAAAAGCAAAATACGACAGCGATCAAGTAGTATTAGCATTATCTATTGCAAAAATAAAAGGTGATAATACTGATGTAGAAAGCATATTTAAAAAAATTGATGAAAATTATATCACAATAGCGGAATATATTAGAGAAGCAGAAAAAAACGCTTCAAATAGCAAAGGTGGATATTTTGAATTATGAGAATTAATAAACCCCATTTTTTACCAAAAGAAAGATTGGAATATTTTGAAGCAGAATTTTCATATGAAAATATTGAAAAAAAGTTAGAATATTCTATGGTAAAAAATGGGGTTATTGATTGTAAAGGCAAAAAAAGAAATATATTGTCAATTCCAATTACTTTCGACATAGAAACTACCACCTTAACAGCAGATCATAAATATAATCCGACTGATAACTTAATAGCATTTCCATATTTATATCAGTGGTATATATATGATACTGTATTCTTTGCCCGTACTAGAACAGATTGCATATTAGTATTTTCCTTAATCGAGAATGTACTAAAAAAGAACGATATAACAGCATATGTGTATGTGCATAATTTGTCGTTTGAATATCAGTTTATAAAATCAATGTTGGATATTGATAAAAATTCTATTTTTATGCTTAAAAATAGAAAAATTGCAAAATTTTCGTTGCAAGACAATTATATAATATTTAAAGATAGTTATTTGTTGTCTAATATGTCATTACAAAAATTTTGTGAGAACTATTGTATTCCAAAATATCAAAAAGATAAAGAGCTAATTGACTATGAGGTCGCAAGATATCCATGGTCAGAACTAAATGAAGAAGTACTTTATTACTCTGGTATGGATGTAATTACTCTTTATTATGCTATAATATCAATAATGGAAAAAGAGGGGGATACTTTAAAAACTATCCCGATGACAAATACTGGTTACGTGCGGAGATCATATAAAAATGCATGTCTTGGAAAGAATACAAAAAAGGTAACAAATAAATCATATAAAAAAGGAAAATCATACCGCTCACAATATATGTATAAATCAAAATTAACACTTGAACAATACAGAATGTTAGAGCAATCCTTTAGAGGGGGGAATACACATGCGTCTAGATTTTATGCCGGGAAAATATTAGAAAATGTAACATCGTATGATTTTTCCTCATCATATCCGGCTGTAATTATTTGTTCAGACAGATATCCTATTGGGAAATTAATTGATTGCACAGAAGCACTAAAAACTCCGGATGATATTGATTATTACGCTGATAGATACTGGTTAATAATAGAAGCCATGTGCGAGAATTTTTGTTTGAGGGATAATAAAAGAACTCCTGTCCCATATATACCAAAAAGCAAAATTGTTAGTGAGAAATTCGATGGGGTATATGACAATGGAAGAGTCATAGAACAAAGAACTAAATTTGTATACACTTTTTTAGGGGATGAGTACAGCATAATAAAAAAACAATATACTGGCAAAATAAAAATTATAAAAGCCTATTACGCTATCAGGGGATATCTACCAGAAGAATTAAGAAAAGAATGCTACCGCTGGTTTAAAGAAAAAACAGAATTGAAAAATGTAGAAAATAAAGAATATGAATATATGAGATCAAAAAATCGTGTTAATGCAACATTTGGAATGATGGTAGAAAAGATAGTCAAACAAGTACAAGATATTAACGATGATGGGGAAATTTCATTAAGAAACCCAACAGAAGAAGAAGCGAAAGATATGATTGATAAATATTATTTTCCATCACAAAAAAAATTTCTTCAGTATCAATGGGGGGTCACGGTGACTTGTCTAGCAAGAGTTAGATTGCAAGAGCTAATAGATATGGTAGAAAAAGACTTTGTATACTGTGACACAGATTCAGTCAAAATTTTAAATGGTGAAAAATATAAATTATTGTTAGAAGCATATAATAATGAATGGATGAGGTATGCTGATATGTGTGGGGTTGAATATACAGCATACACCATCAAAAAAGAAAAGCAAATACTTGGAATAGCAGATTTTGACGGCTTTTATAATCGCTTTATAACATTAGGGGCAAAAAAATATGCTTACGAAAGTGATGATAAGCAAGACGATGGTACTATTAAGAAAAATGTATTGCATATAACAATAGCTGGTGTACCGAAAAAAATAGGGGCAAAACTTTTAGGTACTCTCGATAATTTTAAGCCAGGATTTGTATTTATGATTGGCAAAGACGGAACATTGGAAGATAGACAGGCATGGAAAAAAAGATTGTTATATAATGATACTGAAAAATTAGATATAATATGTGATGGGCACAAGTTACATATTAACACTTTTATAGCAATGGAAAGAACGGCGTATGAACTATCAATAACGGATGAATATTTTTCTATATTAAATAGCTCTCAAGAAATTTTTGAGAAAGATGATATTTGGTATTGACACAAAAAAGTAAAAAGTATATAATATATTTAAAGATAAGCAATACAGTTTATCAGTAAATGCTATTTGGTGCCAAGGGTAAAACCTCAGATGGCATTCGTTCTACAGGCAATAGGTGCTTATAAGCTGTATTGTACTTGTCTTAAAAATAAAAAAGGAAAGGTAAAAAAAATGAGTACAAAAGTAATTGATCACAGCGAGAATTTGACAGCGAGAGAAATTCTTAAAATTACATCCAGATCGGATGCAACAGTTTTAAAGGATGTAGAAACAGGAACAGTAGTTCCTTACGTAGGGTTTGTAAAACAGGAAATTCTAAATGAAGTAACAGGCGAGAAATTTACGTCTATTGTAGTAGTATCTGAACCAGATGAAAGTGGTGAAAGAAAATTATATGCCACTCGCTCAGAAAGTTTTATAAAGGCGATTGATAATATCTTGGATGTTCTGGCAGATAATAACGATACAGACCCATTTAGTATTCGTATTTCGCATTTAAAATCTAAGAATGGCAGAGAGTTTGTTACATGTTCTTTGGCATAAGGGGGGTATAAAAAATGAAATATATTACAAGAACAGTATATAACTATAATACTGTAGTAACATTTGTAAAAGATAAACAGATGAATGAAGTTGTAGCTGATGGTGAAATTGGTAAGAATGAAGCCAAGAAACAGGTAGAGGCAATATTTGGAAAAGATTGTATTATTGTTTCTCTTGATAAAAAAATTGTATCGGAAAAGAAGTATCGCATTCCAGAAGAAACTTTTATGCAGTATGCAGAAGAAGTACCAGAGAAGACAGAAAAGACAGACTCAGTAGGTTGATAGTTTCTTATAAAAAGAGAAGCCCACTAAAAGGCTTCTCTTTTTAGTTATGGATAAATTCAAAAAACGCTTCTCTTGCTTTAAAGTTTGAAAATCTAACATTACCATTATAAAATTTTTTTTTCATCAAAGAAACAAATCTATTGTTACTGTCATAAATAGAATTATCTTTTATATCACTCTTTGAACAGGCAAAACTTAATTTATTTGTTTTATCTGCATTTTCGGATATATAGAACATTGATATTTCTTCTATGTATCTACAAGAAAAGTATTTTTCATTGTGACATAAAGTAAACAAATATTGACCTTTATTCAAAGGTAGTTTTTCTATCATATTATAATTAGTGTTTACATATTCTTTTTCTTGTGATGCCTTATTATATTTTTCATTAGAAAACGCTCTATGGAAAGCACTTTTTTTATGTGCACTTGCACTCGCTTCATTAAATCCTTGTTCTAAAACAAAACCATCGCCACGTAAGAAATTAGTATTTATATCAAGATTTTTAATAATATCAAGAGCATCATAATAAGGGTTATTAATATCAATTAGATTACCTATTAAATATACAGGTAAATATCTGCATTGATCACCATTACCTCTTGCGACTGAATCATGTATACTCATTAGCTTTGCAATTTCATTTTTCAGATATCTTCCTGATTCGGGTATAAATTCATCGAAAAGTATACAGCTAACGTCGTTTAACATATTGCTATAACGCTTAATTTGGTCAGATGCAGACAGCGCAGTTGCATAGCCGAAATGGTTATATTCTTCTTGGTCATGTACTCTTAAATATAGGTTATAAAAAGTATTCTCAATACCTTGTTCTTGTTCCATTTCTAATTGAGGGAAAAATAATTTTTGTATAGCTGGGAAAAAACTTTCTTTCGCATTTTCTACCTCATATTTATTTCTAAACAAAAGTAGTGGTTTTTCGCTAAATTTAATAAATCTATGTGTTAAATATCCATTAAAAAATGTACTTTTACCAGCGCTTCTATTAGAAGTGCTTATAAATATTTCTGGTTTTTCTCTGTTCTTATCCAGTAAAGAAAGAAGTTTAGTTCCATCATAGTACGGTTTCGTTATTCTAAAATTATCATATTGTTTCATGGTGTACACCTATACTTTCTAGTAGTTTTATGATAATATAATTATAAAGGATTTTTAATAAAAAGTAAAGGGGGTTATTACATGCACAGCATCGCCGTGGCCTTAATTTTTAATGGTACTGATTTATTAACAGGACTTATATCAGCCGCAAAAGAAAAAAATATTCAGTCCAGTAAACTAAGGGATGGAATTTTTAAAAAAGTAGGTTTTCTTATTTGCTATTTCCTTGCATGGATTGTAGATTCATATGGAATAGATGTTGGTTTTTCTTTACCAGTAGAAACTTTGCCTTATATTATCGGGCTTATTTGTTTAACTGAAATGATTTCTATTATCGAAAATGTTTGTAAAATTAATCCAGATTTAGTTCCAGATAAACTTATGAACATTTTTAACATAAGTAAAGAGGATAAAAAAGATGTATAATGCGAGTATTATGAAAATTCCTGTCAACATTGCAGTTGCTATTGAGGTAATTAATGGTATTTATGGAAATAATGAAGAAAGAATAAAGGCACTTGAAAAAAGCGGATATAATGCAGAAAGAGTTCAGCAGTGCGTAGATGATTTATTTCCTATTTGGCAAAAATGGAGTGATGAATAATGCCTGATGAACGTAAAATAAACCCGTATGTAGTAGCGGCTATGTGTGGTTGTTGGGCTTGGGAGTCTGGAATGAACCCCGGCATATGGGAATCACTTACGCCTACCTCATGGGATCATGAATATCAGTATGACGGGATAGGGGGATATGGGCTAGGGCAATGGACTAACGTAGGAACACCACATGGTCGATGCTGGAATCTCCATACATGGGTTACAGAAAATGGGTATACTGATGGGGATTTATATGGTCAGTTAAATTTTGTAATTTATGAAGATTACTGGACAGCTTCAAATTCAGTAATGGGTTATAGTACACTGTCAGAATTTCTTGCATCTGACAGTGAAAATATAGATAAATTAGTAGAAGAATTTCTGGCATGCTGGGAGGGAGTACCGGGAAATCGTTTAACAGAACGACAAAATTATGCAAGAAATTATTATCAGTTTATTTATGATAACGCATATTTGCAACCTAGCTCGTGGCAACAGACAAGTGGAAATTTTTTCCAAGACCCTACGGGCGATGCCGCCCATGCAAATGTAATGCTTGTTTATTGGTGGGCTGGTGGCGTTGAACCGGATAAACCTATTATAAGAAAAAGTAAGTCAATGCCTTTGTGGTTTATGTTAAAAAAGAATTATTAAGAAAAGGAAGTGTTTTAATGGCTGTTAAAAGTAAAAAAGAATTAATCGCATCATTAAATAAAGAATTTGGTGATAATACAAGCGATGTAGTATTAAATATTATGGAAGATGTAAACGATACATTAGATGATCTTATTAATAAATCCTCAGATACAGAAGATTGGAAAGCAAAATATGAGGAAAATGATGCAATGTGGCGTAAAAAATACAAAGATAGATTTAACAATACAGAAGAAAAAGAAGAAAAAGAAAAAGAAGAAAAAGAAGAAAAAAATAGTGTTAAAACGTTCGATGATTTATTTGAAAGAGAGGGTTAATTATGCCAAGAAGAATTGCACAGTCAACTTTAAATGCTAGTACACTTGATATTTTAAATGTTATTAGACAGAATGCATCATATGATTACCAGCAGAGCATACCAGTAATTGAAAAAGCAAATCAGATTCCATTAGTAGGAGAAATTATCTGTGGCACCCCAGCCTTTGCAAATCAGTTTTTAAATGCGTTGTTAAACAGAATTGCATTAGTATCTGTACAGTCAGCTACATTTAATAATCCATATAAATCACTGAAAAAAGGCTATCTTGAGTTTGGAGAGACAGTAGAAGATATTTTTGTCAACATTGCAACAGTTGTTGATTTCGATGTTGATAAGGCAGAGGGCAGAGAGTTTAAACGATCTATTCCGGATATCAGAAGTCAGTTCCATGTCATGAACTGGCGTGTAATGTATCCAATTACTATACAGGATGAAGATTTAAAGAGAGCGTTTTTGTCTATCAATGGTGTTTCTGATTTGATCGCTAAGATTGTAGACAGTGTTTATACAGCCGCAGAATATGACGAATTTTTATTATTTAAATACTTGCTGATTAAGGCAGTATCTAAAGGTCAAACTTATCCTGTTGGGGTAGATTCATCTAATATGAAAAATTATGCTACCGCTTTTAGAGCAAAGTCAAATGCTATTACATTCATGAAAACTTTATACAATGCTAGTGGTGTAAAGACAAATACACCGAAAGAGCGACAGGTTATTTTCATGGATTCCGAATTTAATGCACAGTTTGACGTAGAAGTTTTAGCGGCTTCTTTCCATATGGAAAAAGCCGATTTTATGGGTAGACTTCATTTAATTGATGATTTCACAACGTTTGACAATGAACGCTTTGAAATTATCCGTAATTATTCTGATGGCTTAGAAGAAGTTACAGCGGATGAACTTAACCTTATGAAAGATGTAAAAGCTATTCTGTTAGATGAAAACTGGTTTCAGTGCTATGATAACATGAATAAATTCACTGAAAAATATGTATCATCTGGACTGTATTGGAATTATTTCTATCATACATGGAAAACAATTAGTAGTTCACAGTTCGCTAATGCTATTACATTTGTAGCAAATACCGCTACTATTGATCTTCCAGAAACTATCACTTTCGAAATTGTTGACAAGTCTATCAGTGAACAGGCTACAGTGTTATGCTTAGAACCTCAGGTAGATGGTAGCACATTACAGCCACATGATGCATTATTAGTGCAGACAGAACAGGCTACAAAAGCCGGAGTTGGAATCCAGAAATTTGGTGCTCTGTTAATTCCATCAAGTGCAACTTCTACAAATCTGATTCTTAGTGCTGATGTAAGAGGTACTACTTATAACGCATCAAGTAGCCAGACTGTAAATGCTAATAAAAATGTTGGTGATACTATTGTATTAACAAAGGCTTCATAATATAGGGGACTATTCCCCTATATTATATAGGAGGGTTTATGAGAGATATTGACAGAAACATAAATAGTTTATTATTATCAAGCATTGAAAAAAATTATAATATAATAACATATATGTCATCTGATTTCGAAAAAAAAAGTGATTGATAATAACTTAATATATCTATATATAAAATTGGAGATTTGTAAAAAATGTATATACAACCAAATTCAATGGTGCAATTATTTTCCGATCTTGGATTAGACAGAAATTATGATAATTGTTTGTACTTTGCAACAACAGCAGAAAAAGATTCATATTTTGATAATATATCGAAAATTGCTACAATATCAGATATATCTTATTCCAGATCAAATAAGGGATTTATACGTGTAGCAAATAAGATTGCCAACATATACAATGCCGGATATATGCGTTTTAAAAACACTAATTTTGAGAATAAGTGGTTTTACGCTTTTATCACAGGAATTGAATATATTAACAATGATTGTACACAAATTAATTTTGAAATAGATACAATGATGTCTTGGATGGGAGTATTTACCCTTGGGCAATGTTTTGTGGAACGCCAGCATACTGAATCTGATGGAATAGGCGAAAATATTGCTGATGAGGGATTGAATATTGGTGACTATGTAATTGAGGGTTTCCATGATTATACATATGATTTGACCTCAAATGTGATTGTTTTTGTAGAATCCTCTGAATCTGGTGGTACTGGTGGTGGTGTTACTGGTGGAATTTACAACGGATGCCAGCTGAAATATTTCCCATCAGCAGAAAAAGCAAATGAGCATATTAATGAATTAATTGACGCTAATAAGATTGACAATGTAATTAAAATTTACATGGTACCAGCTATCTATTACGCACCAAATGTGACAGGAAATCCCCTTGAACACTATAACCAGCGCATAGACAATACAAAACCTTATGCATCACTTGATGGATATGTTCCTAAAAACAATAAATTATTTGTGTATCCATATAAATATGCGGAAGTTACAAATAGTGAGGGCGATAGAAAAGATTTCAAATATGAATACTTTAATACTGTACCGGGTACAATAAGCTCTGGGAATTATTCCTTTTCGCATCAGGCTATTTGTGCCGCTACAACAGAAGCATTATTTATGCCTATCAATTATAAGATACAATCAATGGTATCTAATCAATTACAAGTAGACGAACGTGTGAGTATTAGTAATTTTCCATTATGTTCATATAATATTGATACTTATAGAGCCTATACAGCCCAAGTAAACTCTAATTTACCAGTATCAGCCTTTAATTCATTTTCGAATGGTGTTATTACTGGTGCTATGTCAGGTGGCGCTATAGGGGCAGTTGTTGGGGGTTTAACTAGTGTTTTACCGTCAATCACAAATGCTTTAGCTGTAAATAGTTTTTCACCCGAAATGGGAACTAGAAATCAAGGTTCTCAGGAAAGTGATTTCTTACTTGCATCGGGAAATAAGGGATTCAGAATTTTTGAAAAATGTATAACTTATAATTATGCAAGTATGATTGATGATTATTTCACAGCTTTTGGTTATGCAGTAAGAAATGTCAGAACACCTAACATGAACGCAAGACCTCACTGGACATATGTAAAAACAGCAGATTGTACAGTGCATGGAAAATTACCGAGTGATGATGCATCAAAAATTGAAAATATTTTCAATAAGGGTGTAAGATTTTGGAAAAATCATAATGAAATAGGTGACTTTTCATTAGATAATAGTCCATCGTAAAGGGGGAATATATTTGTCAAAAAGAAAAACTACTTTTGATGCAAGCTTGGAGCAGAATATGTCTACCTATGGGCATTATCTTACAAGTTTAGCACAAATTGCACTATCTATTTTTAAATGGGAAAATCTTCCAGACACTGTAGACAGCCGATATTTAGAATTATGCCTTTTTAAACAGGGAAATGCAGTATTTTTTAAAGATGAAGAAATTGGGTACTTGTGTTTATCCAATTTATTTAATGGTAATTTCGACGTATATGGAAACCCTGTTAGTAGAAGAGCGTTTTCAAATTACAACAATTACCAAAAAACTGTTACCGAAAATGACAGTGTCGTTATATGGAATAATATGCTACATTTCCCTACATATCCTACTATTCTTAATTTCGCTAAAAGGTTATGGAACCTTGACAGGATTATTGATGTAAATTCGAATGCACAAAAAACACCTATTTTGATTTGCTGTGATGAGCGTCAAAAGCTTACTATGTTGAATTTATACAAAGAATTTGACGGAAATAGCCCAGTTATTTTTGCTAACAAAAATCTTGATATTAACGGGATCTCTGTATTAAAAACTGATTCTCCATATGTATCAAAAGATATTTATGAACTAAAGACCAACATTTGGAATGAAGCTCTAACATTTTTAGGAGTGCCAAATGTGAATGTTACAAAAAGAGAGCGACTTGTAGCGGATGAAGTGCTAAGAGGTCTTGGAGGCACTTTAGCTAACAGATACAGCAGACTTCATGAACGGGAAGAAGCGTGTGAACGTATTAATGAAATGTTCAATCTTGATATTAGTGTCCATATAAGAGAAGAAATAGCTGATTTGTGCCTAGTAGAATCAAACGGGGGTACTAATAATGAGTAAGTATACGACTGAAATACGTTACATTTGTGAACAAAAAAGTGGGTTATCATCCAGCAAAGGATTAAATGATATTAATGATATCCTTGATAATTCTTGGGATAAAATTTTTACAAAAAACTGGCCTATTTTTGACGAAAGTTACAGAAAAATTTTATGTGAAAAAATATTGAGAAAGTTTTATACACGTGAGATTTGCGCTGAAACAGTTGGCTTATGGCAGTTATGGCTTGATTCTACAATGTGTGAAATAATGCCAACATATAATAGATTATATGAAAGTGAAATATTATCATTTAATCCTTTATACAATACAGATTACACTCGAGAATATACAAAAGAAATTACAGGAAATAGAAATAGTGAAAATAATCAGAAAAGTGAAAACGAAAATGAAAAAACCTTATTAAATACAACTACGAATGTACAGACCGTTGAATCTAGTACAACTAATACTGGTTTATTTGACGAACAGAATAAATTTAGTGATACCCCACAAGGCGGTTTGAATGGTCTTGAATCAGATAATTATTTAACTGATGCCAGATTAATAAGTAGAAATACACAAGATACTACAAGCGGAAGTGGAAAAACTAGTAACAATGAAAATATTCAGACAAATGAAACGAATAATGAAACAGAGACAGTAACAGGAAATACAAATAGCTCTGAAAATTCGACAGAAAAATGGACTGAAAGAATAATAGGAAAAACCAGTGGGGAAAATTATAATACTTTATTGAAAGAGTTTAGAGAGAATATTATTAACATTGACCAAATGATTATAAGAGAATTAGAACCACTATTTTTTAACTTATGGTAAGGAGGTTATAACATGAATGCTTGTTGCGAATGGAAAACACAGAAAGTTTTACCATTGACATATGATGATTCATTAAGCTATTATGAGCAACTGTGTAAATTAATCAATACTATCAATGATATTGTTAGTGTAATTGATGGGAATATTGATGTAAATATTCAAGAATACATTGACAAAAGATTTAACAATCTTATGATTAATGCTACTTACGATTCTAATACAGAAACTATTTTCCTTAAAAAAGGAACTTTAAACTAATTTTATAAAAAGGAGATTTAAAAATGGAAGATGTTCAGATTATTGATCTTTATGGTACTAAATACAATGTAAAAGACCAAACAGCACGTAATAATGCGGGAAATGCTTTAGACGTTGCACAGGGCGCACAGACAGCGGCAACAACCGCACAGACAACAGCTACCGAAGCGAAAACGGCCGCTAATAGCGCACAGAGTTCTGCAAATTTAGCTAATACAAATATTAGAATGCAAAAAAAAGAAGTACCAGTTATTTCTTATGAAACTTCCTCAGAAACTATTACAATTACTAAAGGTATTTAAAATAATAAAGGAGTTTTACAATGTCTGATGTAATTAAATTTAATCTGCTTGGAACAGATGTTTTTGTCAAAGATAACTTTTTACGTGAAAAAATTACAGGACTCGATTTATCAAGCCTTGCTGTATTAGGTGATAGCAATGCAGAGGGCTACGGATGGTGGATTTATAAAGCAAATAAAACTACCAAAAATGATGGTTATTGTGCTGTATTGCGGGAATTATATCCAAATGCTACTATTGATAACTATGCTGTCAGTGGTAGTACATTATCTTCAAATACATCCAACTATTTATTATCACAGCTTAATGAAATGCTTGCAAGTAAAAAAGAATATCAGCATGTAATCATTCAGTCCGGTTTCAATGATATTTCTACCTTATATAATGGAACAAAAAATTATATAGGTATTACACCATTAAGCAGAGATTTATGTATGGCAATTAATACTTATGATACTTGCGTAAATGCTTTTTGTTCATATGTAACAGCTATAAAAAAAGCAATTCCAACAGCAAAAATTCATTTTCTTATGAGAGAAAGCCAATATACTGATTCTGACGTAAGACAGTATTCGTATTACAATTTACATGATGAAATTGCCTTAGCTTGTCAAATTATTGGTGTTGATTTTATCGACTTAGCATATGACGGAATTACAAGTAATAACCCAGAACAAAAATTATTGTACTATGCAGATGATTTACACTGGAATGAGAGAGCTTTTCGTGAAATTGTAACGCCATTTATAATTTCACATTTAATCGGAGACTCTAATGGTTCTTATAACAATACTAATAAATGTATTGTTGTAAATAGCATTGGAAACTCAGAACTTTTCAATAATAATACTACAATTACAAGTGGTATTCAAGCATTTATTGACACAATGCCAGAATTATGGTCTTTTAATGGCCAGTTGATTCTTTCTAGTAGTAGATATAATTATTCTGCCACCATTGTGAAAAATTCTAGTTCTGTTAATATGTTTATTCGGCGAAACAATAGCGATTCAGTATGCGAAATAGCTACTCAGCCTTATGCATATAAAAAAGTAACTAACAATGGATTTTTTAACAGAAATAATAATATATATACCAGTAATAATGACGGCTTTAACTATGCGCAAAACAGCAATGTTAATATACCATCGTCAACCTATGGTATTGCAGATACTTCTATAAGTCATACTGGCAATATTTTAAAAAGATACATTGATAAAAGTGGATTTATGAATCATTCTATAATTAATCAGTCTGATGGTAGTCTTGTAAACTATTGGATGAACGGCGGTAGTTTTACGGAATCAACAAATCTTGCTAATAACGATCATTTGAAAAGTGGTTTTTATTTTGTTAATGATATTTCAAAAGTTCTTTCTGGCCCACCTGCACAGACTGGCTATGGCTTAATTGTTTGTGCGTGGCATGCTCTCGCTTTATACTTCATGCTAGCTTTCAACTCTGAGGGGTTATGGATTGGAACACAAGCTGGAACTTGGACTAAGATTGGCTAGGGTTTATACCCTAGCTTTTTTCTTATCCACCAAATATTCATAGTCACATTCTGACTATACCCATCTTATCTAATTCCAGGCAAATTACTCATTTCCCGCCACCCGATTGTCAACCATCAAAATACTTTGGTTTTCAAAGTAATTATTGAATTTTAACAATGTTGCATATCAATTTGTAACATCACATAAACATTATGTAACATTTATGTAAGCGCTTACATTTTCATCACATATTATAGGGGGAATACAATATGTGATGT
>CAVJGK010000028.1:0-14635 GCA_963648895.1 Lachnospiraceae bacterium
TTCTTGGCAATGTTCCTGTCGTATTCGCCAAAAAGTCAAAATCATTAATCACAGGTAATAATGTCTATACTTCGGAAGTTAAATCTTTTACTAGAAAAACTTCTTCTACAATCACTATTGATAAAAGATATGTCACTGAAGGTGGCAATTATTTAATCATTGACGATTTCCTTGCTGAAGGAAATGCTGCTTTAGGATTAATCGATATTATTAATCAAGCTAAAGGTAATGTTAAAGGTGTTGGTGTCGTTGTTGAAAAAAGATTCCAAGGTGGAAGAAAAAAAATTGAAGATCTAGGAATCAAAGTTATCGCAACTGCATCAATCAAAGAGTTTAAAGACAATAAACCAGTCTTTGAAGATTAAATTTTTCTTGAAATCGCTTTCACAAAAATAAGTCTATTATTTGGCAAAAAAATACTTTATATTTAACTTGTCGATAAGATAATCGGCATTTCGTATAATTACCCTAATTGGAGGGAAAGTCTCTACGTTGAACCGTATAATTCAACACTACGAATAAAGTCAATATATCGCTATGAATATGTCTTTATAATAGACTTTCTTTTTTGCTTTTTAGGAATAAAAGGAGAAAGAAACAATATATGAAAAACACACTCAAAACGGTCTTACTAGTCTCATTACTTGCAGTAACAGGCGCAGTCTCATTAGCTAGCTGTGATTCCTCAAGTAATGGTAAAGTCAAAGTTGGTTTAATCGCTTTACACGATTCAAACTCTACTTATGACAAGAACTTCATCGATGCTTTCAATGCAGCATGTGAAGCTAAAGGTGTAACTGCAGTTATTAGAACTGGTGTACCTGAAAGTTCCAAAGTTACAGAAGAAGCAGATGATTTAGTAGATCAAGGTTGTAAGTTTATTTTTGCTGACTCTTTTGGTCATGAATCTCATTTACTTGCATCCGCTAAAAAAGCACCAGATGTCCAATTTGGTCATGCAACTGGTACATTAGCTCACACAGAAAATGTCTCAAACTTCCACAATGCATTCTCTTCTATCTACGAAGGTAGATATCTTGCAGGTGTCGCTGCAGGTTTAAAATTACAAGAAATGATTGCAAGTAACCCTTCAACTTCTACAAAGATTGGTTATGTTGGTGCATTCCCATATGCTGAAGTTGTTTCTGGTTATACATCATATTATTTAGGTGTTAAATCAATCGTTTCAAATGTTACTATGGAAGTTACATATACAAACTCATGGTATGATGAAACTGCAGAAAAAAATGCAGCTAATTCTTTAATTCAAAGAGGTTGTTCTATCATCTCTCAACACGCTGACTCATTAGGTGCACCTACTGCTTGTGAACAAGCTGGTGTTCCAAATATTTCATATAATGGTTCTACAGAAGCTGCAGGCCCAAATACTTATATCATTTCAAGTAAAATTGATTGGCAACCATATTTCGAATTATGCATTGATGCAGTATTAAATGGTACATCAATTCCAACTGATTATACAGGTTCATTAGGTGATGATATCTACTCAGGTTCTACTTGCTTAGTTGCTCCTGGTGCAAAGGCTGCAAGTGGTACTGAAGCAAAATTAAAAGAAGTTCATGCTAAATTAAAAAATGGTACTTTAAAAGTATTCGATTGCGCATCATTCACTGTTAATGGTGAACATTTAACATCATACATGGCTGATGTTAATACTGACCCTGCTTATACTCCAGATACTCAAGTTATTAAAACTGACAATGGTATCACATATTTTGCAGAATCAGAATTCCGTTCAGCACCATATTTCGATGTTAGAATTGATGGTATTACAGAATTAACTTCTGGTAACTAATAAAAATCTTAAATCTACTGCCCAAGGGCTAAAAAGCTCTTGGGTATTTACTTTTAAAGGAGTCCCTCAATGGAAGAAAATAATAAAAAAGTTAATATCTCTTTTATGAATATTACTAAGAGATTTGGATCAAATGTCGCGAATAACGATATTTCTTTTGATATCTACGATGGCGAAATTGTCGCACTTTTAGGTGAAAATGGTTCTGGTAAAACAACCTTAATGAATATGTTATCCGGTATTTATCGTCAAGATGAAGGTCAAATTCTTGTTCATGGACAAGTTGTTAATATCCTCTCCCCTCGTGATGCATTTAATTATGGTATTGGTATGGTTTATCAACACTTCAAATTAATTGAAACATTCACCGCATTAGAAAATATTGTTTTAGGTGTCAAAGATAAAGAAAGATCTAAAATTAAAAATGCAAGAATAATTGTACAAGAAATATTAAACAAATATGGCTTTGTTCTCGATTTAGAAGAAAAAGTCTATAATATGTCAGTTTCAGAAAAACAAACTTTAGAAATTATTAAAGTTTTATATCGTGGCGCGAATGTTTTAGTTTTAGATGAACCTACCGCGGTTTTAACTCCATTAGAAATTACTAAATTATTTAAAATCTTAAGAAATATGAAAAATGATGGTAAATCAATTATCATCATCACTCATAAGCTCAATGAAGTTATGGAAATTTCTGATCGTGTTGTCGTTTTAAGAAAAGGACAATATATTGGTTCATTATTAACTAAAGATACTAATGAAGATCAATTAACTGAAATGATGGTTGGTAAAAAAGTTGAATTAAATATCAATAGAACTGAAGTAGTAAATCCTGTTAATAGATTATTAGTCACTAACTTATCTTATAAAAATGAAGAAGGAAGATTAGTTTTAAACGATGTATCATTTGTCGCAAAAAGCGGTGAAATTCTTGGTATTGCCGGAATTTCTGGCTCCGGTCAAAAAGAAGTATTAGAAGCGATTGCTGGATTATTAAAATTAGAAAGTGGTGATATTGTCTATTATGATCCTGATAAAGGTGATGAAAAAGTTGATTTAAGAGATAAAACTCCTCGTGAAATTAGAGAAATGGGCGTTAGATTATCTTTCGTTCCAGAAGATCGATTAGGTATGGGTTTAGTTGGTAATATGTCTATTATCGATAATATGTTACTTAGAAGTTTTAGAAAAGGTCATAACTGGTTTGTTAATCGTCATAATCCTCAAGAACTTGCGCTTAAAACCATTCATGATTTAGATGTTAAAACAGAAAATGAACATGTCCAAATTAGAAAATTATCTGGTGGTAATGTTCAAAAATTATTAGTTGGTCGTGAAATTGCTTCTTCACCTAAAGTATTAATGTGTGCTTATCCTGTTAGAGGATTAGATATTAATTCTTCTTATTTAATTTATAATCTATTAGATGAACAAAAAAGAAATGGTGCTTCAGTAATTTATGTTGGTGAAGACTTAGATGTTTTATTAGCTTTATGCGATAAAATATTAGTTTTATGCCAAGGCCAAGTAAATGGACTTGTCAATGCAAGAACTACTACTAAAGAAAAGATTGGTTATTTAATGACTAACTTACAAAAGGAGGGTAAATAATATGGCAGAAAAAAAAGAACCTTTATTCCATGTTGTTAAAAGAACTGATTTAAACTTCAAAAAATTAGTTTTAATCAAAGCCTCCGCGATTATTTTAGGATTTGTATTTTGTTGTTTATTTATGTTAACTATCGCAAGTGCGAATCCTATTGAAGTTATTAGTCAATTATTCTTAGGTAACTTTGGTACTCCAAAAAGAGTTTGGAGAATGCTTAGAGATTTATCTTTATTGTTACTTGTTGGTTTAAGTTTAATTCCAGCTTTCAAGATGCATTATTGGAATCTTGGAGGTAATGGTCAAATATTAATGTCTTGTTTAGGAGCCATTATTTGTATGTATTATATGGGTAATGCTAACGTTCCAAATGCAGTTATTGTTATTTGTATGATACTTGCTTCTGTATCAATGGGTATTATCTGGGCAGTTATTCCTGCCATATTCAAAGCGCATTTTAACACTAATGAATCACTTTTTACTTTAATGTTAAATTATGTCGCAGTTGGTATTGTTTCTATTTTCTTATCCATCGCGGTTAAAAATGGATCACAAACTCTTCCTCAAATTCAAACAGGTCATTTACCTGTCATTGGAAACGAATATTTATTAACAATCATTATCGCAGTTATCATGTTAATAATCATGTTTGTTTATTTAAAATATACAAAACACGGTTATGAACTCACAGTTGTTGGTGAATCTAAAAATACAGCAAGATATGTTGGTATTAATGTAAAACAAGTTATTATTAGAACATTAATTCTTTCAGGTGCAATATCTGGTTTAGTTGGATTATTAATCGCTGGTTCCATTGACTTTTCTATCAATACAAATTCCGCGAATAACTTAGGTTTTACTGCAATTATGTCTTCATGGCTTGGTCAATTTAACCCATTCTATATGGTATTAACATCTTTCTTAATCACCTTTATGAATCGTGGTATGTCACAAGTTCAAACTTCATTCAATATTACTTCTACTGCAGGTAGTCAAATTGTCTTAGGAGTTATGTATTTCTTAATTATTTCATTTGAATTCTTTGTCAATTATAAAATTCTTTTTAGAAAAAAGCATAAAGAAGATACTAAAGATTCTTCTACTCCTAAAGTAGAAGAAGTATCTAAGGAGGCAAAATAATATGATTTTCTTTAATACTATTTTACCTAGTGCAATTGCCATCGCAATTGTCTTCTTATTTGGTTGTTTAGGTGAAACAATCACTGAAAAAGCTGGTCATCTTAACTTAGGTATTCCAGGTATTATGTGTATGGGTACACTTGGTGGATGTATTGG
The DNA here is from genome assembly GCA_963648895.1 of Lachnospiraceae bacterium. Taxonomy (GTDB): domain Bacteria; phylum Bacillota_I; class Bacilli_A; order RFN20; family CAG-449; genus UBA3210. The sequence goes on from CAVJGK010000028.1 coordinate 4,722, forward strand.
TATTTCCATTGTCATGGGCTTTTATACATCAAATCCGGAAAATGCTTCATGGTTCTTAATTATTATTTTCTCATTAGTATTTAGCGTTATATTCTCTGCTTTCGGCGGATTAATCTATGGTTTTATTACTGTTAGTTTAAAAGGTAATCAAAACGTTACTGGTTTAGCTTTAACTACATTTGGTGCAGGTTTATGTGATTTCTTCTTATCAGATCGAGTCAATAAAACAAACTTCTCTTATGCATCTAAAGTATTTAATTATCATTTACCTTTTGGCGATTATTTAGGAGTATTTGGTAATATCTTTATTAATTATTCCTTCGTTGCATTTGTTGCAATTGGACTTGCTATAGCTTCAAGTTTATTATTAAAAAAATCACGTATTGGATTAAACTTACGCGCAGTTGGTGAAAATCCTGCAACTGCAGATGCTGCAGGTATTCCAACTAGCAAATATAAATATGCCGCGATTATAATCGGTTCTTCTATCGCAGGAATCGGAGGCTTATTCTATGTTATGGGTTATGTTGGAGGTAGCTGGGAAAATTCATCTACTATTCAAGCATTTGGTTGGTTAGCTCTAGCTTTAGTTATCTTTAGTTGTTGGAAGCCAGCTTTATCAATTGGTGGTTCCATTCTATTTGGTTTATTATATGTTTTACCTACATATATTACAGGTATTTCAACAGTTCAAAAAAATATCATTTCTTTACTTCCATACGTTGTAACAATCATTGTCTTAATTGTTACAAGTATCATTGGTAAAAAATCTGTTCAACCACCAGCAAGTTTAGGTTTATCTTATTTTAGAGAAGATCGTTAAATTTCACCCTTGGGAAACCAAGGGTTTTTAAATACAAAAAAAGTAATGACTATGCGCTTTAGTTCAATTGTCATTCCTATTTAATCAGTATAGCTACATCATTTTTAAATGGTTCTACTTCTTCTAATGCATCAATATAACCAAAATAATAAACAATATATTGATTCTGATGATCTATTTGTTTCTGAATTATTAGAGAAATATAATTCAGCAAAAAAATAAAAAGAATTCTTGATTCATAAACAACTCTTATTTTTTCTTTGTTTGTTGCTTTTTCCTTTGTTGAACCAAGGCGTTCAATTTTTTTAATAGATCAAGTTCCATTTCTAATTCTTTATTTCGTTCTTTTAGTTGTTCTAATTCTTTTCTTTCTTCATTTGTTAAAGTTGAATTATCAGTTGAAGAATTATCTAATGTAGTCTTTTGATTGTTTTCTTTAGATTTCATTTTAGGTGGTCCGCCTCTCTTTTTGTTGATGAAACCATTATAACCTAATTCATCATATTTTTTCATCCATAAAACAATAGTTCATTAACTTGGTAAATCATATTTAATCGCAAGAGAAGTTTTAATAACTAAACTACTTTATAAACTTTACATTTAGTAGTCTTTTTCCATTTTATAAAAAAATAAAAAAATCACTACAATGAGTGATTTTTGTTAGTTTCAATTTCTTGAGATATTATATTGGCAAGAGTATCAATTCCTTCACCAGTTTTCGCGGATATTTTTAATAATCTACCATCTTTATTGATATGATGAATATACTTTTCCACTTTAGTAAAATCAAAATTAAAATAATCAATTACATCGATTTTATTAATTAAGATTAAATCGCATTTAGAAAACATTAAAGGATATTTTAATGGTTTATCATCACCTTCTGGGATTGATAAAATCATAATGTTTTTATTTGCTCCTGTATCAAATTCAGCAGGACAAACTAAATTACCAATGTTTTCAAGAATCAATAAATCAATGTTGGATAAATCGATGTTTTGTACGGCTCTAAAAGTCATATTTGCATCAATATGGCATAATCCACCATTATTGATATTAAGTGTATCAATTCCAGTATTTAAAGCAATTTTATTTGCATCCATACTAGTTTGGATATCAACGTTCATCAAAGCTATTTTATATTTAGTTTTTAAAGCGTTAATTAATTTAGTTAATGTAGTAGTTTTACCACTTCCAGGTGAAGACATAAAATTGAGCATGTAAACACCTTTTTGCTTTAAATATTGTCTTAATGTTTCCGCCTCAGAATCATTTGAAGCATAAACATTTTCATTAATTTCAATTACTTTGGTTGTTCCTGCCATATTATTTAGCCTTTCTTAAAATCACGATGTAATCATGATTTAAATTTGCATAAAAGATTTTTGGATATCCTTGAAGCAATAATCCTCTTTGATCGTTATGATCATAGATGATTACATCTTGATAAAGGAATCCTACCTTTTGGCCAATTTTAGCCACATCGGAATGAAATTCAACATAAGGTAAATTACCCTTTATATTACGATAATCTTCAACAATTAAAGCGCAATAACCGTTTGTTTTAGTTACGCGATAAATTTCTTTTAAAACTTCTTCTAGCCTTTGACGATATTCATCATAAGTTAAATTATCAAAGACTTTTAAATCATATTCATATTTCTTTTTTCTTTTATAAATAGGAAGACTTAAAGAAGATAATGTTAATTGAATCTCATGATCTTTAAGTTCTTTTAATCCTTCTAAGCAATCGCTATTACAGATTTTATAATCTCCATTAACAAGTAAATTTAAAGAAGAAAGAATGTTTTGTGATGCATATTCAAAGTACTTTGGATTAATTTCAAAACCATAACAAAATCTATTATTTCTAATTCCTGAAATAATTGTTGTTCCTGAGCCCATAAATGGATCGAGAATCTTATCTTCTTCTTTAGAATAAATATTGATTAATCGATCAATAAGTTCTAAAGGAATAAGTTTCATATCATCAAAGCGTTCATTCTCTCTCATTGGAGGAATATCTTTATAGACGCTTTTGGAATGTTTAGCCCATTCAGTCGCACTCATACCATTAAAAGTTAAATCTTTTTGTTCTTTAATCTTTTGGTAATCATGATTTTGTTTTTGTCTTTTTTCCAAAATATACTCCTTTCTATGCGGTCATATTTAATACTTCTTCTTTTCCTTTGCCATCAATTATTTCAATTGAAATAGGATTTAAAATTAATTCTTCTTCATTGTATTCTTGTGAGAATTCATAAGAAATTTTTGCAACGATATGAACCCAACATTTATTTGTTAATTTAACACCTAAATTATCACTCGCGAGGAATCCATACAATTGGACATCATTCGCGCAGCAATTCATAATCATTCTACCGGCGATAAATTGATTTTCAGGTAATTTATCAGTTAAAAATACCATTGCATCGTATTCAACTGTCTTATTTTCATATCTTTCTTTATGATCAAATGTATCAACGTAGAATGTTGGATAATCATTTTCACTAATATTAATAACACTAGCTTCAACATCATAAGGTAAAGGTTCTTCAAAAGCATCGCTAGCTTTCATATTTTCATCAAAGATGTAATAAGCACATCTATTATTAATTAATTTTAAAGCTGTTTGATATGGTTCAATTTGTTCTTTAGAAGTTAATTTTGTAAAACATACTATTTGACTTCTTGAAATCATATCATTAAACTTTTGTCTCATGTTATTGAAATATACTCCAAAGGTTGAAGCATCAATAAATGATACTACTTGGACAATTTCAATAGAACGTGGGAATTGTAATTTGTTAAGTTCCCACATGCCATTCATTTCAATAACAATACGATCTGGTTTGACTCTTTTAATTTCTTTATCAATAACTTTGTAATCAAAGTCAGATTCATTTTCAAAATAAAGAATTTCGGTATTTGTTTTCTTTAATAAATCATTATCATATTCAACTTCACCTTGTTCACAACAAACAAGTAAAGTTTTCATTAAATTGCCATCTTCAGGTTGATCATTATTCAATGTATCAATAATGAATGAAGTCTTACCTGAATCAAGCATACCATTGATAAAAAATACTGGAATTTTCTTCATAGACACCTACTTTTTAAATAATGATGAAATTTTTTCTTCATCAATATGAGAACCAATAACAACAATTCTACCTGTATAATCTGGTTCACCTAATCTAATTTCATAATCGCCTGCGACTAAATCAAAATAATACCATTTTTCATTGTCACTAGCTTTTAAAATACCTTTTGAACGAAGGATAATGCCATAAGGAGCATTTTCATCACATAATGTTTTTAAAATTGCTTCTAATTCATCATGAGAATATGATCTAGGAGTTTCTTCTCCCCAAGATGTAAATACTTCATCTGCATCATGTCCATGATGGTGGTGATGGTGGTGGCATGAACAATCTGGATCATCACATTCTTCGTCATGGTGGTGATGATGTTCGTGTTCTTCTTCATCTTCGTCGTCATCGTCGTGATGATGGTGATGGCATGAGCAATTTGGATCATCACATTCGTCATCTTCGTCATGATGGTGATGATGTTCATGTTCGTCTTCTTCATCTTCCCCGTGGCAGCAGCAACATTCATGTTCGTGGTGGTGATGTTCATGTTCTTCATCTTCGTCATCATCGTCGTGATGGTGGTGATGGTGATGGCATGAACAATCTGGATCATCGCATTCTTCTTCGTCATGGTGGTGATGATGTTCGTGTTCTTCTTCATCTTCGTCATGGCAGCAGCAACATTCATGTTCGTGATGATGGTGTTCATGTTCTTCATCTTCATCATCGTCTTCATCGTCGTGATGGTGGTGATGGTGATGGCATGAGCAATTTGGATCATCACATTCGTCATCATCATGCATATTCTTCAATGTTTCTTTGATTAAATCATCTTTTAAAGAAACTTTTTCTTCTAAGAAGGCTAATAATTTGTCTCCATCTAATGTGGCAATATCAGTTGTTAAGATATTTGCTTTTTGATTAATTTCTTTAACTGCATTAACTGCTTCAACTAATTTATCTTCAGAAATTTTATCAACTTTACCAATTACGACTGAGTCTGCTGATTCAACTTGATTGATAAAGAATTCACCAAAGTTTTTAATATACATTTTGGTTTTTCCTCCATCAACAACAGTTGCAAGGATATTGATTTTTAAATCTTCATCAACTTTAGCCACAGCTCCGATAATATCAGAAAGTTTACCTACTCCTGAAGGTTCAATAATAATTCTATCAGGATTATATTGAGCGATTAATTCTTTCATTGATTTAGAAAAATCACCGACTAATGAACAGCAAATACATCCTGAATTAATTTCTTTAATATTAATTCCTGATTCTTTTAAGAATGTGCCATCAATACCGATTTCACCAAATTCATTTTCTATTAATACAACTTTTTCTTCCTTAAGTTTCTTTGATTCAAATAATTTTTTGATTAATGTGGTTTTACCAGCTCCTAAAAAGCCAGATATAATATCAATTTTTACCATAATAAAAACCTCCTATAAACTATATAATAGTTTAACACTTTTAAGGAGGTTTATACATTTATTTTTATTTTATTTTGATTTTATATCCTACGTGGCAAATAGGACAAGTTACATCATGTAATCCTTTCTTGTTTGGAAGACGAATTTTCTTCTTACAAGCAGGACAAATGGAAATAATTTTACTATCATCTCCATCAATTTTGATAGGTTTTTGTGTTTTGTATTTCTTTACCTTTACATCTTTAACCTTAATTTTATTAGGCATGTTTTTCACTTTACGAACAATTGTGTAAATAACAAAATATAATACAAATACTACACCGATAGATAAAGTATAAATAAACGCAGGATAACCAATAAATAAGCTAACAAAGCAAAGAATACCACCTACAACCAAACTTACATAACTAGAGATTAATACATAATTTGGTTTCTTCATAAGTTTCATATAATCGTTGATATCCATTTATTTTCCTCCTTGTTATTATAATACCTTAGATAAGGTTAATTTTTAATTAATTTGTTTTAACATCATTAACCATTGAAGTAACTTTTGTTAAATAGTTTTTATCAAAGTTAATTAAAGGTGTTCCTTTATATTTCTTCTCTCCTTCTAAGATTGGATAATAAGTAGTCATTGCATAAGACCAAGCTTGTTCTGATATATCATCAGAATTTTTTAAACTAACTATCTCATTATAAGAAGAAGTTAAAGTTGTACAATAACCAACTACTGATGCGTTATTATAAGCAACTTCAGGATCAAGGAAATAATTCATAAATTTATAAGCTAAATCAACATTTCTAGCATTTTTTGTTAAAACAAATGAATCCATAAAAGCAATGGTGTTATCTGGAACATAGATGTCGTAAGTAATATCATCAATTGTTTTATCTCCTTCTGCCATATCTTGATAAAACATATCTAAGAAATCACCAGTATAAACAAAGGCAACATCTAAATCACCTTTTTGAATTTGCTTTTTTAATTCATCAGTTCCCCATTGATCAAAATTAGCTTTAATTAAATCTTGTTTGACTTCTTTTAAATAATTATCACCAATATCATTTGGAGAATATCCTAAATGGAACATGCTGGCTGCATAAGAGTCTCTTGGAACATTATACATGCCGGTAGTTGTAGATTCTGGTAATAAGTCTTTATTGAAGAAAGCATCCCAAGAATAAGTTTCTAATGCTTCTTTAAGACCTTGTTTTTGTTTGTTATACATAAGTCCAAATGTACCCCAGAAATAAGGAACTTGATAGTTTAAATATTCTTCAAAATCATATTCTGAAGCATATTCTTGTTCAATCCCCTTAACACCTGGAAGGAAATTATCTTGATTGAAATTAGATAATTTAGATGTATCGATTTTTTGTAATAAATCATTTTCATACATCTTTTTGACCATGTAATCACTAGGGACTACTAAATCATAAACAGTGGTACCACTTTTAACTTTTGAATAGAATAATTCATTGCTATCAGCGATTGAAATGCTTACTTCGCAATTATATTCTTCTTCAAATGCTTGGACCATTTCATCGTTTATATATTCACCCCAGTTAAGGATTAATAATTTGTCTTTACTTGAGCAGCTAGTATTAATAAAAGATGTACATAATAAAGAAACTAGCATTAACATTTTCTTACTTCTTTTCATCTTTTTTTCTTCCTTTTATAACGTTCATTACAATAACACATAACATCGATACAATTGTAAATAATGATGAGAAAGCATAAACCGCAGGGGTTAAAGATTTTCTACCAATTGATGAATAAATCCAAATTGATAAAGTATCAAATCCATTACCGGTTGTATAATAAGAAACTACGAAATCATCAAAACTCATAGTAAAAGCTAAGATCATACCAGAGAAAATACCAGCTTTAATGGCAGGAATAATGACTTTAATTAATGATTTAAATGGCTTTAAACCTAAATCTAATGAAGCATCAAACATATTGCCATCAATTTCTTTAATCTTTGGTAGTACTGATAAAACAATATATGGCAATGTGAAATATACATGTGCGATCAATAAAGTTTTCCAACCAAAGAAATAAGGCCAGATTTTAACAAAGATAGAAAATACCAACATTAATCCAATACCTGTGACAATATCGGCATTTAATAAAGGGATGTTATTTAACATCAATAAGAAACGTTTTGATTTCTTACCAAGTGAGAATATACCTACTGCGATTAAAGTGCCTAAAACAGTAGAAATCGCAGTTGCGATAATAGAAATAATGAATGTATTCACAATTGAATTCCACAATGCACGTGAAGAAATAATTTTACCATACCATTCAAAGGTAAAGCCGGTAAATGTTGATACATTAGATGATTTATTAAATGATTGAATTAAGATAACGACAATAGAAGCATATAAAGCAATAACGGTCAATACGACAATAATTTTAGAAAGAATATCCCATATCTTACTAGCTACTTTATGTTCTTTATAGCCATAATCTTCAATTTTTGCAACTTCGTATTCCATTAGATTAATGTCTCTCCTTCCTTGTCGACTACATTAACAATGGCAATCGCGCCGAGAATCAATATTAAGATGACAATGCTTAATAAAGCGCCTGCATTGTAGTTCATATTTCTAAATAATTGGTCAATGACATTACCAATTAAAACAATATTTCCTTGTCCAAGGATTTCAGGAATCGCAAATCCTGACATACATGGTAAAAATACCATGATAGAACCTGTAATAATACCTTTAAAAGATAAAGGGAAAACTACTTTCCAGAATTTCTTAAAATTAGTTAAACCTAAATCTAATGCCGCTTCTTCTAAAGAAGAATCTAATTTTTCTAAAGCGGTATAGATAGTTAAAATCATAAATGGAAGATATGTAGCGACTAAGCCGATAATAACCGCTAAAGGAGTACCAGCTAAATTAGGGCCAACTACATCTAATCCCCATGAATTTAAAATTGAAATAATGATATTATGAGGTTCCATAATATTTTTTAATGCAGTAATTCTTAAAAGAATATTGCTCCACATTGGAAGAATTAATAAAGTAACAATTAAGAATTTATTTTTAAAATGTGAACGATATATTTTATATGCGACAATATAACCAATTGCCGCGCATAAGAAAGTTGTAATAAAAGCATACATTAATGAATTACCAAAGCTGATCAATGTTGATTTTGTTGCAAGAATTGAAAAGTTGTTAAATGTAAATGCAGAACCTGCAATATCAACTCCTTCACAATCAACGAAAGATAAAATTAACATGATAAAGATTGGTAAAATGGCAAGAATGAATAACCATACATAATATGGAATGCCAAATTTCTTAAAATATCTATTCATCTTCTTCTACCTTCATTAAAGAGATTTCATATGGATCAACTTTTAATCCGATAATATCATCTACTTTAACTTCTTCATAAGCATGAATGACTATTTCATCACCATTGTAATCAACGCATATTTCATAAAATACACCTTTAAAGACAACTGATGTGACTTTAACTTTAATATAAGCCTTATCTAAAGGTACAATATCAAAATCTTCTGGACGGATGACAATATCAACTTTTTCTCCATCCTTAAAAGTATATCCTACGCAAGGAATTTCAATGTTATAAAACGAAATAGTATCTTTTTTAACATATGTTCCTCTGAAGATATTTGATTCACCAATAAAGTTCGCGACGAATCTATTTTTTGGTTCATTATAAATTTCTTTTGGTGTGCCAAGTTGTTGAATTACTCCTCCGTTCATGACAACAATACGATCTGACATAGTCATCGCTTCTTCTTGATCATGAGTGACAAATACGAAAGTAATTCCTAACTTTCTTTGCATCTCTTTTAGTTCGTAATGCATCGCTTGACGAAGTTTTAAATCTAACGCTGATAAAGGTTCATCAAGTAAAAGAATAGTTGGTTTATTAACAATTGCACGAGCAATGCCAACTCTTTGTTGTTGACCACCAGAAAGTTGAGTAATCTTTCTTTTTTCGTATCCTTTTAAATTGACGAGTTCTAAAGCTTTATAAGCATCATCATAGATTCTCTTTTTAATCGCACGATTCATTTCAAAACGATTTGGTTTTCTATTAGATTCTTTTTTTCTCGCCTTTAATACATCTTGTTCAATGTTTTCTTTGCCGTATAAAGCAAGTTTTCTCTCATAACTAGAATTGACAAGTCCAAAAGCAATATTATCAATAACATTTAAATGAGGAAATAATGCATATTTTTGGAAGACTGTATTAACTGGTCTAGCATAAGAAGGTATTTGATTAATTATTTTGTTGTTCAAAATAATATTTCCTGAATCTGGTGTTTCAAATCCTCCAATCATTCTTAGAGTTGTTGTTTTACCACATCCAGAAGGTCCAAGAAGAGTTAAAAACTCGTTCTCGTAAATTTGTAGATTCAAATGATCTACAATAACTTCATCGTCGTAACTTTTTACGATATCTTGAAGTTCGATAATAACTTTTTTATCCACCCTACGTAATCCGTTGTACGTTAATAAATACCTTTCTAATTTTTATTAACAAAAAGATTATAT
>CAVJGK010000029.1:0-14534 GCA_963648895.1 Lachnospiraceae bacterium
ATGCCCATATCACTTCTTTGTGTAGCACTTGTAGAAGTATTAAATGCTTCGTTCATAAAGTTAGCAACGTTTGATAAACATTGTGCTGTAAGCATCTTCTTAGAGTTGCTTAGCTTAGCACCAGCGTTTTTTTGAGAGTAGTAAGATTCAGCAATTGCTAATCTACCCTTATAAGATTCCATTAAATTCATATTAAATTTTTTCCTTTTCCTTAATTAATTAAATTTAACAGTGTATCTGAAATCTCATCATCAGTGTTAACTAAATTACGTGTAATGTAGTCACCTGATGTTTTAGCTTCAGTAATTGTTACACGACCCTTATGACTAAAAGGTAATGCACTTAAATTACGCTTTGTATCAGATAACTGCTCACAAACTGAATTTACATCTTTAATAGTGTATGATTCAGTAAGCTGTGATTTAACATCGTCAACTGTAAGACCATAAGACTCTGCTTTAGTCTTTAAATATAGATCTTTAGACTCTTTTAATGCACTAGATAACTTAACTGTTTTTTCTTTATAAGTAGTTAAGTTTTTATTTGCATTTTTGAGTTGTTCGCTCAATGATGTTAACTCGGTTTCCAAACTAGAAATCTTTTCATTAGCTTCACCTAATTGTTTATTAGATTTAGTCTTAATTTCTAATAGTTCATCTAGCTTAGCTTTATTAGATACTAATAATTTATCCTTTTTATTTAAGCTCTCTGTTAATTGCTCAACTTTGTTATTCAAGTCTTTGGCACGTTTAGCAGATTCACTTAATGAAATCATGGCATTTTTATACTTAGTGATTTCTTCTTCAATCTGAGTGTCTTTAGCATTGCTAACTGATAATTTTTCTTGAAGCGCTAAATTATCTTTCTCTAATTCTTTTATTTTCAATAGAGACTCTTGAAGCTCAGCAGTTACTTCGTCGGACATGTCATCGACAACTTCTTCTTCTGTCTCCATATCAATAACGTCTTCCTCTTGCTCTGGATTGATTAAATCTAAAGCAGCAGTAAATTTATTAATAACTGAATCAAGCTTATTAATTAGCTCTTCTTCAGAAATTAAACTTTCTTTATTTGTATCTATAAAATTATACAGTAAATCTATTTTTGTATCTAAATCGCCTAAAAATGCGATAGAGTCTTCTACTGTATTAATAGCAAATTCATCTGCAGCAGGTTCTTCCTCTCCTTCTTCTGGTTCTTCAGTTAGATTCTCAAGATATTCTTCGTCAGACCAACCGTGACCCAAATCCCAATGAGAATCTTGTTTAAATTCAGTATCTGCTGGTAAATTAAATTCGCATATGATTTCATCTTTAGCTTCTGGACAATCATTAATCCAATTGCCAACCATAATAACAAATCCTTTACCATCAACTTCAAATACTCTTCCTCTTGGTACTTGAGTATAATCACCTGCAAATCGTGCGTCTTTATGTCTTTTGCATTCTTTTGCCCAAATATTTTTATGTAACGCTCTACCAGTTTTAGCTTTACCGTCAAAAATATTATTTGATAGATAAGGCACATCTTGTGCTAAAGTGCTTCTTACACCAAATACTTCTTGTTTTTCATGGTCATACCAGAAACAACCTACGCAAGGTTCTTCTTGTAATTCATCATTAGATGCCATAATATCCATGAATGCGTTTACTTCTTCATCTTCTCTTAAGGCATGCTCTAATTTTGGTTTTGCTTCTAAATCAATATCGAGACCTTTTAATGTATCTTGCATGATTGCTTTATCTTCTTCTGAAGCAGAATCCAATTCTTCAGTAAGTTTTTGGCGAAGAGTTTTGTTGTAACGTGTTTTTTCTAAAGACTCATTAACATATTTTAATCTTGCTGCTTTGACAGCAGGAACTAAAACAATATCAAACGCTTCACAATTATAAGAAGATGGATCTACTGCTTCTTGCCCATCCATATCTGTATATAGATCTCCAGAACCACGAGATGAAACACCTAATGTAGAACCATAATCGCATAATGTTTTTAAAATCTTACCATTAGGAGTATTTAGAATATCAAAAACAGCATATAGTTTGCCATCATCACCCTTTCTGGGTTGCTCCGCCATACAAACTGCAATCTTTTCAATATCAGTTTCTTCACGATCAAGTGGATGAGCTAACTCTCCATATAAAACTCTATTTGCGATTTTTTCTTTCATTATGTCGCTATCAAAAACCTTTTCCCAAAGTTCTTCGGAATATTTTCTACCATTTCTAGTAGGGTTAATAAAGTCAGCACAAATACCGACTAGTCTACCTAATATTCCTCTTTGTTCCATTTCTTCTTTGGATAATTTTTGATAGTTAAGGAATCCTTGCTTACTCTCTTTTAACATATAAAACTTTCACCTCGTTTAACTTTACTTGCTCCGTAGCAAGTTATTCATCAATTTAAATCATAATAATATACACTATTTCATTGCTTCTAGACATTTTATATCTGCCTTCATTAATGTTAGCAACTTTAATGCTGGTTTTATATTGTAAGTCTTGAAATAAATATCTAAAACCTGTACAATTTCATTTGCTCTTACATGCTTAAAGAACATTACTTTATCATCTGCTTTAAATTGTAATATTTGATTTAACAACGCAGATAATGTAGTTAATATTGTATTAGGGTCTGATATTGTATTTTCATCTGACTTCATTATATTAATATACAATTTTGATTTTTTTGTATTGTAACTAGCTCTTAATTTTTCATAGAACCTTGCTACATCTAATTGCCTATCTTGATTAATCTTTTTTAGTAAGTCAAGAGGAATAGATTTAGATGACATTAAATATTTAACATCAGCTGAAGTATCTACACCTTGTGCTTGTAATTCTGTTAATAATAACAATAAGTCTGTCTTTGTAATCATCTTTTATTTTTCTTTCTATTTAACGTCTGTATATGAAATTCCTAAGTCTGCAAAACTAGGAAGGTCAGTATCTAAATCTTCTTCTACCATAGAACCTGGTGAAGGAAGATCGCTGCTTCCTTCTGGTTCACTTGGTTCTAATTCTGGCATATCAAGTGGTGTGCTTTCAGTTCCAAAATCATAACCAGCACCTCCGCCTAAATCACCTGAACCAAAGTCATAATCGGATTCATCGGAACCTTCTTCAGAAACCTCACCACTTTCTTGTTCATCTATAGCGTCTTGTATTGCTGACATAACAGTTTCATCTGCAATAGCAGAACCTAACAATGATTTTAATGCTTTTAGTTTTAAAGTAGGATTTTCGATAGGTTCTAATAATCTCATTACATTATCAACATTAGCAATTGTTGTTGCTTCATTGTCTTTTCGATCTTTTTCTTCTTGAGTAGTTGGAGCTTGCATTCTAATAGTAAACTTGTTAATATAATTTACAAGTCCTCTATCATAAAGATACAAATTAACTAAATCTGTAATACCTGCAATATATCTTGCTTGAACATTTTTAATTGTCTTTGCGTATCTGCTTGAGATTAAGCTTAATGATGAACCACCGTTAAATCCTGTTGAGTCATCAGTAGAACCAATAAATTGCGCAGGAATTGCTAAGCTGGCAAATAACTTTTTCTTCCAATAATCTAAGTCGGTTAAATCACCAACATCAACATCTCCGCCAATTTGTGCAGACGTAACAGCACCCATACCCCCATGAGTTGGAATATAAATAGTATTTTCCATAGGTCCTGGGTTAGTATATTCCTGATAAGTAGTCATAGGAGTAACCGCTGTTTTTTGTTCAACCATTTGTTTTACTCTTTGAACGACTTTCTTTGCAGAAGTAGGATCCATGTCACCTACTTCAACGGATACAGTTCTTAAAACTGCTGATTTTGTCATTCTATTTAAAAGTACTGCATTTTCCAATAATGATAGTTCTCTCCAAATTTTAAATGAATTATATAAAACTGATTGACCACGTTTAATTTGATAAGAACTTGAAGTAGTTTTTCCATCAGTTGTTTTAGTAGATAGCGTAACTTCTTCTTTAACTCTAGAAGAAGTATTTAAACTCATATGAACAAACTCAGTTGCTTCATATACATCTACATCAGAAGTATTGAAAGAGTAAATATTACTATTATTATTAAAAATACTTAAATCATCTGAACTTTTTCTAACAGAACTATCTGGAACATCCGCTTTCAAATAACCATAGGATTTACCAAATTTAATTAAATCAAATACTTCTGCTGGATTTGCTACTGCTTCAACATATTCTGCGTATCTATCATTCTTTGAATATGCTTTTACAATAACATCCTCATTTAAATTCTTTTTCCTATTTGAATCTGCGCCGGTATTTACTTCTGATTTTCTGTAAAGTCTTAAATATAAATCACCATACTTTACTAAAGAATAGATCCAATCATAAGAATTTTTATTTACATTTATTGAGTCTAGAATCAAATTTACAGCACCTAGTACCTTTTCGTCATCTGCTTCCGCCCATACAATTTCGCCTCTATTATTGGGTTCACTTGCATCTGACGCATAAATATCCAATGCAGCAGCAATGATTGGATCTTCGCCCATTACGTCTAGCAAGTTGTAAACTTCATTTCTTGTTCTTGCAACATTAGAAAACGAGTTTAATTTTGAAAGATCTAAAGTACTACTTTCCATACCATCAAGCAATTCAATATAAAAATCACCTTGGGTATCTATATCTGTTATTCTATCTGGAACAGGTTGTGCTATCGCTTTATTACTATAATCAACCTGTTTATCAAACACTTTTTTGTCTGCCATTAATTAATACTCCTTTTACCAAATCAATATTCCATCCTCTGGACCAAAGTACTCTTCTGCAACCCCTGCTCCAAAATCTATCTGTGGTGTTTTTAATCTATTTTTTTCTTTTAAAGCATTTTCAAATGCGTTTTGTCCATTAAGATCTAATTCTTGGTTTACATCTATTACAGCATTTAAATCTTCGCCGTAATGGTACGCAAACTCTTCTGCATGCAACGATGCATTCCACATAGCACCTACGACAGCATCAATACTATCTTTTGAATTATGTACAAATACACCGCTACTTAGCGCAAAATTATGGTTATCTTCTACCGTAATATCATACACATCTTCTGTAGTATTTAAAAATTTAACCGAGACTACCTTTTTAATGCTATTTTGATCTAATGGCATTAAAGACTGATTCTCAGCTAAAAATTGAGCTTCACAGTAAGAACCATCTCTTAACATAAATCTATGGTCAGGAGTACATCTTATTTTTTCACCATTATCTAGAAGTACTTCTACCAGCGCTGCATTTCTTTTGGTTAGTTGCACATTAGTAATAGGTTTAGGTTCTATTATTTTAGTTACCGGATTAAATGAATACACAAAATTCACTTTGCCTTGATTGAACTCATCAAGTAATTCTATAAAGCTCAACTCACGACCATCGACCAAGCTTACCTTAGTATCACCTGTAAAACATCCGTGTGCCCCATTATCAGGGTGATTTATGTGTCCATCAGATTCTCTTTCAAGTCCGATAACTTCTTCTGTTAATAGGTCACACTTATTATATACAGTTAATCTCTTATCATACAAAGTTGACTTAAAATAAGCATAAGGTAAACATTGTTTTGTTTGGGAATCTAATCTATCAACTGAAATAGTTTCTACATTAAACCCATCTGCTGCTAATTGCTGCTTTATTTGAGCTGACTGGAAGGTATCACAACTTATTCCAGAAACCTTAAATCCATTCTGCCTTAACCAACGGATAAATGCTCTATTTTTATCAAAAGAAATTTCTTTTCCTCTTGGCGCTTTAATGGAAACACTAAATGCTACCTGGTAGAATAATTCTCTGGAACTATCCTCACCTTCTATCTTGGGTTTTTTGCCTAATACCCAAACACCAGCGATACCAGTTTTGTCACCTTTACCACCGCTACCTTGAGACATATCGAGGTGTATATACATAGGTTTTGCTTTCAACTCTTTATTAACTAAATCTAAATTAAAGAAATCTGAGTATTGGGTATCATCGCCAATACCAACTTCAATAATATCTTGTGTAAATGGATTTTGATATTTATCTGATTTAATTTCATTCCATCTCATACCTGAGATATATTTTAAACCACTTGTAGCGGCAATACCTGCAATATCAGCTAATGACCCATCTAAATTTTCTTGAAATCCTTCATAATATGCTTCAGGCACTTTTAGCATTGAATATCCTTTTGCTCTATATTCTTCTATTAATCCATCAGGTGCATACTTAGGCAATAACTCACTTGCTAAAAATTTATTACCAACTGCAACATAAAACCATTTACCGGTTACTTTTCTTGTATCAACTACCCATTGTGGTTCATCCACAATTAAAGTTGTCTTAGATTCATTTTTTCTTTTATTCTCAATATAATCCTCTAAAAATGATTGGTCACTATTTTTTGAAGATGCGATTATATTTAAAGTAGGTAAATAGTCTCCTCTTAAAAATCTTGACTTCATACGTGCATCAATTTGAGAAATTAATTGCTTTTGCTTCTTTTTTAGCTTTTCAACATCATTTGTTAGACCAAAATTTATCTCCAATTATGTTACCGTAAAAGCTTTTTATCTTCTACATCTTATAGTTTCCTACAAGTTCAGCGTACATTTTCACCCTAATATTAGGGGCGGACACTCTTGGGTAGATTATTATATTCTTCACTACCTACGCGTTACGGTACTTACTTACCTTGAATATTAAATAAGTTACCTCGGTATTAGCATACTTACATTCAGCTTCCACCGATTTTGCCCGGTTATTATTCTACTAATTACTCAGTAGTCAGACAAGTATTTCTATCTGTAAAATTACAATTGTGAGACACAATGTAATTACTATTGGTCTTTATTTCAAAGTTATTATAAGGATAAGCATCTACAACATCATAAAATTGCTTTGGACTATCTAACTTAATATGTTTAATTGACTTTATTTTCATTCCTTCAAATGGTTTACAAGAATTGGTACACTTAGTTAATCTATCGTCTTCAGTTAAATATTGAACTTCTTTATAGGTGCCATCTTTTAACATTAGTCTATGATTACCTGTACATTTAATAATAGTTCCATCTTCCAATTCAATATCGTATTCTTCATCGGTTTTTATAGCAGGTTTTACGGTACATTGCTCGCTTAGCACTCTATTTCCTAAATTATCTCTGTTCCATACTCGTATAGGAATTCCCACCAAGTCTTTTAGGCACTTATCACCATCTTCAGTAGAAAATATTGTATCTCCATCTAAACAGAAGATTGCTCTACCAATAACTTGGTTGTTAGAAGATGCTGTTATCACTTCTATATGCTTTTCAGGAATATAATTTAAGTTTGTGCTTCCTGACATTTCACCATGTGCCATAAACCATTCACTAGATAATATCATTTGATTCATTTTATCTAATGCAACACCTTTAGCATTTTCTAAAGTAATATTCATTAATGAAATACTTATTTTATCAATCGGTTGCAACCCATAATACAAATAAGGATCTTTTAAGCATAATAATCTATGTAATAGATATAATAGACATATTACCGCAATAGTTGATTTGCCTATACCAATTGAACCAGTAAAAACTAAAGTATTATAAGCAGTTGTATAATTATCAGGAAATATCTCTTTTAACTTATCTTCCCAATAAGGAAACACTGTAAAGCGCCCTTCTTGATCATACAGCGCATTTCCTAAATATTTTTTATCGTGCATAAAAGTAGTAATATCTACAGGAATTTCGTCTCAATCCACATTAAGTAATTCAGACATCTTTTTAGAATTTCCATCTGTAGACATTTCTGCCAGTATCTTTGCAACTGCTTCACGCTCTTCTTTTGTTAACTCATCTAGATTAGTCACAGACTACCTCCTTTTCATTATATTATACGAAAAAAGGAGACTTTTAATCTCCTTCTAAATTAATTCTTCAGTCCAAGAGGTCCATTCAGAACCATTGAAATATCTAGTACATAAATATCTTGTATCACCTTGACCTGTATCATCTTTTTCAAAAATATAATAAGACAACTTAAATGAAGTTAGACTCAAATCTATAAAATAATCGTCGTTCGAATCTTCAAGTGCTTTTATCTTAACATTATTTGTAGCAGTTATTTCTTCACCAGTCCAATTAAGCGTACCTTCATCACCAGTCGCTATAAGCTTATCATCAATATATAAACCAATTTTTACCTTTTTAGTTGTTCTTCCTAAAATTGTGCCAGAGCAAGTACAAGAGCAACCAGTAATCCATTTTCTTTTATCTGGATGAGTTTCATCAGAAAACTGCCATGTCTGTGGATTTACCTTAGAGGCAAAATATGCCATCGAGTAGATATCTGATTCAGTGCTTCCTGGAACTGTTTTATAAGTGGTCATATCTGTAGCAGAATAATCCCATCCTCTAAATACACAGTCATCGTCTGGTTTTGGCACTTTATATATTGTATCATTTTGATGATAATGTGGTCGCCATTTAAAGTCAGTACTTGTATTTGTAGCACTAAAACCTGCTTCTACACGCCCAGGACCACTTGAACCCTCATCATAATGATGATACCAAGGATAGCTAATAAAGTTTGCTCTATATTGCCAGTCCTGTGCAGGGCAACGATCCAAATATCGGGGACTATACTGATATTGATCATTTCATCTATAGAATTCTACCTTTGGAAATCCGTCCTCGTCATTGCCGCCCACATTAAATGCTTTCCAAACAAGCCAGTGCTCATTATCGTCTGAACCATCACTTTCCCAAGATACACTATCTTGATAGTCTAAATTGTTCCAGTCCCAAGTATCTTTATCACATCTAGCGACTTTAGCATATGCTAAAGAAGAGTCTACATTGCAATAGGCGTATGCAGTATAAGTAGTTGTAGGGGATGGAGATGGACCTGGGTCGGGTCCAGAACCTGGATAAGCATCAGTGTACCAATAACCTTTAAAATACCAACCATGTTTTGCCATCTCGGCATCTGTGGCACTTTTAGTAGCAACCCAAACCGCATTAGCTGTACCAGAGGGAGAACTAAAAACTGGGCTGCCAGAGCTATCTAAGTATTCAACAAAGGCAACGTGACCTTCCGTGGAACTCGTCTCATATCCCCACTTACCGACAGCACCTGCCATAGGGGTAGTGCTATCAATTGGAGAGGTTGTCCACCCGCCATGACCTGTGTACGACCATCCTATTTCTTTTTTTCTTACTATTAGTAATTGAACACAGTCAGTACCAGAATATCCAGGATAATTATAGTGGGTACCAAGCGTTAGCGGAGTATAACTAGGCATATTATATCATCTCCACTAGAGTAAACTCTTCATTCCAACTATATACTTCAACAATATCTGCTTCTTGGGTATCAAAATCAGGTACTAGTGAGTTTTCTACTCTATACATAGATTGTACCCACTTAGCATATAGATTTACATCATCGGCATCATCTTCTGTAATTCTTGTTACTGGATCACTAAAAACACCTTTGTCTAAATTTTTATTAAAAATCCATTCAGGGTCAGAGTCTTTGCCATTTTCATAGTATTCTAACCAAACTTCTAAGTCTTCATCGTCCAACTCTGAAACTTTTACTGGGTCATGCATTGCATGAGCTAATTCTTCTGTTCCTAGACCTAAAATATAATCTTTATCATAAGTATCTTCATTATCAATCCAAGCGTGCCCTGATACTTCATCCCAGATATGATAAATGATATCAAAGATTGCAACTTTGCTTTCTTTTAATCCTAACATCTGTCTGTCTCCTTATTATAAAATTATTCCATTAACTGTTCTATTGCATCTGCTACATTTGCCGCTTTAAATTCCTTGGGTGCTCTAAAACTCTTATGCACAGCAGCATGCACGTAGTACCTAAATGCAGTAGGAAGATCTACATTGATAAATGTTTTATCGTCAACTTTAATACTAAATTGTTCCCAGTCCTCTTTTGGTGTTGTTGGTTTAAAACCTAAAGCAGTTAAATACGCTTTGCTTGCTTCAAAATTATATGACTCAATAAACTCTAATACTGCTAAAATATTAGCTCTATATTTTTCCAGTGTTTCCTTAATGATATCTTCATCAGTTGCACCGAAACTCTTTTTGGTATCAAATAATACTTTACCAGAAGTTGCACAATTAAAAGGAAAATCTACCTTTGTAATTATGCAGTACCAATGCTCATCTTCGTCAGCACCTAAATAAAACTCAGCACACTTAACATGAGCGTCACCGATGCAAAAAACTGATTCATTAGCTGACCACATATAAGGTCTTTCAACAACATATTTTTCAGCTTCTGGTATTACCTCTGAAACTATTTGCCTAAATTCATTAATATTCATCCATCAAATCTCCTAATAATTCATCTAAACTACAATAATCTTTATCATAAGCGCCTGCGAAATTAGCAGTAAATGAATAAAAATAGCTGGCGCCCTCACTTGGAAGCTGAATATATAATTCCTGCTTGTTAGACAATTTATATTCAAAAGAAATTTTTTCTTTATTTAGTGCTTCCCAACCTAAATATTCTAGCTCATCCGCAATTTGCTTTGGATTATAATCTTCAAAATATTCCAAAGCAGTTTTTACATCATCGAGAGAATCTGTTAAAGTACTTAAAATTTCTTGTTCATCTTTACTAACAACAATCTGGTCTAAATCATATGATTCAGGTAAAGGAAATTCTATATGATTTTCGATAGTAAGAACTTCACACACTGGTTTATAATCCCAGGTGCGAACACCATAAGACCAAAAATATAATTCAGTATTTTCATATTGATAACCTATCTTAACCTTATGGTAGCTTTCGAAAATATATGGTTTTAGTTCTGGATATTCTGCTATTATAGCTTGTTGTATACTCATGTTTAAACCTCGCTCATCTATATTATACAATAAAAAAGAGTCAATGAATGACTCTTTGAATTATTATCTTCCTACTGCAGTAACAGTTCAATATGCTGAGCTTGCTGTATCACATTGATTAACTATAACTAATTTTAATGTATTACCACTTACTGGATTAATGTAGGATACTGGTATAGTATTTCTTGTTTCCAAGTCTTGATATTTACCATAAGCACTTGAAGTTGCTATTTTATTGATTTGTGTTATTCCATACACTTCTTTTAAATCAGTAAAAATAAATGAAACTACGCTTGTTTCATACTTTGATAACGATACTGTTAGAGTTACGGTTTGGAATTTATACCCCCCCCGGCATTCTTAATTAGATTATTCACTAATGATCTCCTCATACTGCTCTTTTGTGATCCAACCTTTTTCAACTGCTTTTAGAAGTTGTTCTTTAGTTATTCTATGCTCTTCTCGATACAACCTCTTTAATCTTTCAAACATGTCCATATTTTTATTCTCCTAATAGCGAAATCACGATATCATCAATAGACTGACTTTGCTCTTTTAACGCTGATAGTAGTTTATCTGTCTCGGTCTTTTCAGTGAAAACAAAATAATAACCATCTGTATATTTTACTTCTTGAACAAATTTTAAATCAGTATACTCAGTTTTACCATTTTCATCTTCAACAACAATTTTTGATAAATTATCATCTGTAAATATTGTTGTATCAATTTCAACATCAGAAACATAATTATTTCCATTTAGTTTTAAATCTTTTAGTATAGTTCCATCTTTAAGTGTTATTGTTAACATTTATTTCCTCCCTTAAATTATTATACAGTTGTTCTACGCTATCTAAGGATGTTGCACGCGGAAATCTTTTTTCAATCGCGCATTTCCATGACTTGTGCCTATTTTCAAATTCTTTTAAAGGTATTTTACCTTCTTTAACTTTTATAGATAATTTCTTTAGCTTTCTTCTTTCTCTTGTAAAGCTCGCTTTATCAGGTCGTATAATTAAAGTATGCCCTTTAATTCTATAAGTTGTGTGTAAGATTGTAAACTCATGCGATAAAGGAACAATTTGTGTTTTCTTAGGATTTAAAAATAAACCTTTTTCAGTTGCTTCTTTAACAACTAATTCTTTAGCATTAATTAACTCTTCTTTAGTTTGAGCAATAGCATAAAAATCATCCATGTACCTGCCTGTTTTTAACCCTAAAACAATTCCCAATAAATTATCTAATCAATAAGCGCCGCATACTCCTGCTATTTGTGCTAAGGGAGAACCTATCCCTATTGTCTTCTCAAGCTTAATATTACCATGATTTTTTCCTTGTGCATAATCTATAGCATTAAATGGAATAGTGTCATCTTCTACATACACAACATGTTGCTCGAGTAATAAAGCAGTAAATTGGAGTACTTCTTCATCACATTTACAATGCCTTAAAAAATCTAAAAAGCAGGCATGTGATAAATTATCAAAATATTTAGTAAAATCACCAAGTAAAATATAACCGTCTTCACCATATTCTCTGGCAAATTGTCTTAGTTTTTTCTCAAATCTATTTCTAAAATGGTCCACACCCCTACCTTTTAAACTGGCAGAATTATCAAAACTTAAATAAGGTATAACCGCAGGTAAAAGTATTTCATTAATAAAGCACCCTTGAACTATTCTATCTTCCACAGAGTAACTCTCTATTAGTCTAGGTTTACCTCTTTCCATAATAATAAATGTTTCTGGTTTACCTGGTTCATATTCGCCATTTTGTAATCTTTCGCTTAAGTCTGTTAAATTAGTGAGGAAGTTAGACGCATAACGCTGAGTTCTTTCCTTTCAACCAGAAGCTTTCTCAACTTGTTTTAATGCTTGATATAAGTTGTCTAAATCAAAAAGTTTTGTTAAAGGCATATCGTAATACTCCTTTGTAGGTCTGCACCCTGTTTACCAATTAAGGACAGACAAGTTTTCCTTTCACGTATTAATTCATCATTTTGACAAATCGTATTGAAGTCGAGGACGAACGTAATTGTTCGCGTTAGAAGCGCTGTTATTGTTCGCATTACCATTGTTGTTGGCATTAGCGAAGTTAGTCGCACTTTGTAAAACTTGCCTTAATTTTTTCAAACAGCTTATTATCAGACTGTCTAACTCCCTTTAATAAAGTAATTTCATGGTCAATCTTTTTATTTAATTCTGCATAAGCACCAATAGAAGCATCACTATCAAGTACAACAATAATTTCTTGAAGTCTATCTTTTAACGCAAATAAATATCCAATTGCATTTGTGATATGTTGTCTTCTAATCAAATACTCTTGTTCCGCACTATATAAAGATTCCTTGGACATATAAATTGAATTAAATAATCTAATTTCGGTACCAATCTTTGACAGCAAATCAAGTACCATTTCTCGCCATTTATTTATTAACCACTCAGGGTATTTATCCACATCAATGGAAGAAATATTGTACTTTTGCATGATTGCTTCCAAGCTTACTTTATCATCACTATTAATATTATACATCTTTTCTATGGTCTTAACCTCATAGACTTTCTTTTTAACCCCAAAATCACGCATTAAAATTAAATATGTATCTCTTCTAATTTTATCAAAATTGTTTAAAAATTCTATTTTACTTAGATTTCGTCTGTACGCAGGTACACTCATAATATATTTTTTCTCCTTTTCTCATGTTTAATAAATTATATTTTTAATCAAAGTCTTCTGTATTTATTACACCATAATGACTTACATAATAAATACAGGTGTATCAGTAGAATTTATTTTTTCTACTTACTTCCAGGTTTTATCCACCGCCCACGAGGGGCGTGGATTTAAGATTAGAAAGCATATTCTATGCTTTCAGGATAAAGCGAGGACGAACGCAATTGCTGGCGTCAGAAGCGCTGTAATTGTTCGCATAACCACGGTCGTTGGCACTAGCGAAGGTAGTCGCATCAGCGATATTCTTTAATCAATACCATGAGCTTCTATTATTCACCATCCTTGGATATAATTGGAATAATGCTAATTGCTGCCAAGCACTACCCACATTATATCCTGAATTTCCCCATACTTTAGAACCATAAACTTCTTCTTCAGACATTAGTACTGCTTGTCTATCGAACCAAGCCCATCCAGAAGGAGTTCCGCTGCTGCTTGCATTACATAATAATTCTCTAGTTGTAACTAAATGAGAACCAAAGATATTATACAATTGCTGATTAATACTATCAGTAGCAGCAGGAGTTGAAGCGGCGGTGGCGATCGCACCAATTGTAGTCGTATCCATTTCGCTACCTGTATATCCGCCATTAGTAGTATTTGTAGGATTCATTCTGCTTCGACCAAAATGATAAGAACCATCTAAACCTTTTCCAGGTATACAACAAATGGTATTGAAATTGGCTTTCGCAGAATCACCTTTATTATAAGGTAAATTTAAATCCGCGATTGTAATCCATTGAGAACCAGTTATTTGATAAGTTTGAGTTTGTTCGTAGGCACTAACTGGGGTTCCCATATCAAAATAATCACCGACATAAATATCATCGAAACCATTAGTAATTCTCGTCCATAACGTACCATCTTTATAATAAGAAGTAATATCTTTTGGACCAGTGGGTCTCAACATTAATCTCTTTCT
>CAVJGK010000030.1:0-14464 GCA_963648895.1 Lachnospiraceae bacterium
TTTATTTTGATTATTTTAACACTAGAAAATAGGGTTAACGCCTAAAGTCAGGTATTATTTATATAATAAGTCAACAAAAGAATGCTTTTTTTAATAAAAAAATCAAATAAGTTTTATTTTTAATCTCACAAGGAAATTTATCCACTTTTTCCACAGGGATAAAATTTTACCACAATTGTTTATAGATTTATCCACATGTGGAAATTGTGGAAAACTTTATTTAATATTCTTATAATAATAAATCTATATTGCAAATGTGGAAAACTTAAAATTATATTTTTTTATCTATAACTTTTACACATCATATGATAATATTTACAAGAAAAAGAAGGAGTATATCTATGAGCGTTACATTATCAAACCAAGATAAGATCTGGAACAATGTCCTAGATCGTGCTAGTCAAGTATTTGATCGTCATACTTTTGATGTGTTTTTTGCTAACACCAGAATCTCTTCTATCGTAAATGATGTAATTACAGTTATTACCGATACTGAATTATCTAAAACTTTCTTAAATAGTGATAGTAAAACCGTTGAGAAGTTAAAAGAAATCGTAAATGATGTAACTGAAACTAATTACCAATTAAAATTCGTTTTGGAAAATGATGAAAATGCCTCTTCTAAATTAGGAGAAGCACAAAGACATGTATTTTTCCAACATTGCAATTTGAATCCTAAATATAGTTTAGACAACTATGTTGTTGGTAGTTCCAACAAAGAAGCTGTACAAGCTGCTTTAATGATTGGCGCAACACCAGGAGAAACTTTCAACCCATTATTCATTTATTCTAAATCAGGTTTAGGAAAAACTCACTTATTGCACGCAATTGGTAATTACATCAAAGAAAAGAAGCCTTTTTACAAGGTTTTATACATTACGACAGATGCATTTATTGATGAATTTATCAAATATGTAAAAGGCGACCAACAAAATGAATCTTTAAAAGATTTTATGAGATCAGTCGATGTTTTATTAGTCGATGATATCCAACAATTAAAAACTAAAGAAAAGACCCAAGAAATGTTCTTTAATGTCTTTAATTTACTCGTAAACAATGGAAAACAAATCGTATTAACATCCGATTGTTCACCTAGTGAATTAAAAGGTCTAGAAGAACGTCTAGTATCGCGTTTTAGTATGGGTTTAATAGTAAATATTAAAAATCCAGATATCGATACATGTATTGAAATTTTAAAGACAAAAATTGCTGCGAATAACCTCAATATCAACAATTTTGAATACGATGGTTTAATTTACCTTGCAGAAACTTTCTCAAAGAACATCAGAGAGTTAGAAGGTGCTTTAAACAGGGTTATTTTTAAGACAATCGCGAACAAATACACCGATAAAATCGATGTAGAAACCATCAAAGAATCAGTCGAAGGACTTGCAAGTGTTAAATCGAAAGAAAAAACTCTTTCAGAAGAAAGAATTATTGAAGCAGTTGGTGATTATTACAACCTTACAGAAGAACAAATCAAGTCAAAAATTAGAACTTCTCAAATCGCCCTTGCTAGACATATCTCCATCTACCTTTGTAGAGATATGTTAAACACTCCATTAACTCAACTTGGTAAAATTTTTGGTGGTAGAGACCACACAACCATTATGTCCAGTGTAGAAAAAGTGGAAAAAATGTTGAAAACTGATGCTGATTTAAAGCTTGCATTAGACGCGATAAAAAAGACTTTAAAATAATAAACAAAATACTATAGTATTTTATATGCCATTATGGTAGAATATTTTTAGCAAAAATTTGTGACTTTTCCACATATCAACAGTCCTTATTATTATTGCTATATATTAGAAGGAGAAAATAAATATGAGACTTACAGTCAATAGAGCTAGCTTCTTAAAAGCATTGACCATTGTCAATGTTGCAATCGGAGCTAAATCTCCTACTCCAGCATTCTTAAATTTTAAATTAACAATGTCTGAAGATGGATTAGAAATTTTAGGTAGTGACAATGATTTAACTATCGTTCATGTTTTACCAATCCAAGATGGAGAAAAAACATTGATTGAAAATTATACTGATGGATCAATTTTAATCACTGCAAAATTATTACTAGAATTAATTCGTCAATTATCTGAAGAAAAAGTTACTTTAGAAACAATTGATGATGTCATGGTAAATATTTATGATAATAAATCTAATTTCAAATTAAATGCGATGAGAAGTGAAGAATATCCTGATTTAGATTTATCTACAATTGGAGAAGAAGTTTCTTTTAACCAAGAAGAATTTAAAAAGATCATTTCTCAAACAGCTTTTGCAGCTTCAACTAAGGAAACTAGACCTATTTTAACTGCAATCAATGCAAAGTCTAATGGTGAAGTGGCTGAATTTGTCGCTACAGACTCTTATAGACTTGCAAAAAAGACATGTGCCTTATCATTACACCCATTTGAAGCAAACATTCCTGTAAAGACTTTAAATGAAGTTTCTAAGCTATTAGAAGGTGACACAGTTACTTTATATATTTCAAACAATAAAGTTATTTTTGAATTCGCTAATACAAAGGTCTATTCAAAATTAATTATGGGTGATTTCCCAAAAACTAGCAGAATGATTCCAGCAAGCTATCCATATGTATTAAAAGTTAATGCAAGTGAATTCATCAACGCTATGCAACGTGTTTCTATTCTTGCTGTTGATAGAGATAAAGTTGTTAAATTATCTTTAGATGATAACAAAGTAGAAATCATGTCTAAAAATGAACAAGTAGGTTCTGCAAACGAACAAATTCAATTATTTGAATATCAAGGTGGAAGATTTGATATTTCTTTTGATGTTAACTATGTTGTCGATGCAATCAAAGCTACTCAAAGCGAAGATGTCATTATTTCCTTTGCTGGAGAAATGTCTGCCTTCAGAGTAACTTCTGAATCTGACCCTACAATCAGCCAAATTATTACTCCTGTAAGATCATATTATTAGGAATAAATACTCTTATTAGAGCTCAACCTGGACAAAATCCAGGTTTTTTTGTTTTTGTAAAAAAAATAACTATTTATATTATATATAAATATGTTATAATTTTAGAGTGATATATTACAAATCACAAGAATGGTGATACTTATGAAAAAAATAGTAATTAAAACTGAATTCATCACTTTAGGACAATTTCTTAAAGTAGCGGACATTATCCAAAGCGGAGGAGAAGCTAAAATGTTTTTATCCAGCAATGAAGTTTACATCAATGGTGAACTTGATGTAAGACGTGGAAGAAAGCTTAGAGAAAATGATGTTATCAAAGTTGATGGAGAAGAATTTGTGATTGTAAAATGATAATCAATAATTTGTCTTTAGTTAATTTTAGAAATTATAAGTCTATTGATATTAACTTTCAAAAAGGTATTAATATCCTAGTAGGTAATAATGGAGTTGGTAAAACTAATATTGTTGAAGCTATCAATTATTTAACCTTAGGAAAATCGTTTAAAACTAATAACGATGAAGAATTAATAAACTTTGATGAAGAATACCTAAAAATAAATTTAGAATTCGTCAGTAAATCTAAAAAGACTATTCAATGTATAATTTCTAAAGATTCAAAAAAGATTATCTATAACGATTATGAAATTAAAAGACTTTCGGAGTTAAATGGAAAATTGATCAGTGTTCTATTTACTCCTATTGATGTCAACTTGTTTAAAGACTCACCATCTTTAAGAAGAAGATTTCTTAATATTTATATCTCTAGTTTTGATAACACTTATTTAAAACAACTTTCGATGTTCAATTCTTTGCTCAAAGAAAGAAATGCTTTATTAAAAAGTGAAGTTCTTGATAAAAACTATTTAGAGATAATTGACGATAAGCTAATAGAAATATCTTATCCAATCATGACCAAAAGAAAAGAAATTATTAAGAAATTAAATTTAAGCATCAATACTATCTTTCAAAACATTGATGATACGTCTAATGAAATAAGTTTGGTCTATAAGACTGACTTAGATGAAGATAATTATCAAGATTATTATCAAGCAATGAAAAGAAAGTACAAAGACGATTTTGAAAGCGACAGAAGACGAAAATCAACTTCTAGAGGAATTCACCATGATGATATGGTAATGTCGCTCAATGGGCGTGAAATTGCTCTATACGGCTCACAAGGACAAAATCGAATCGGATCATTATCACTCAAACTAACAATGATTGAGTTGATAAGAAAAGAAATCAACGAAGATCCAATTATTATTCTTGATGATGTTTTATCGGAATTAGATATGCAACATCAAACTAAATTATTAGAAATTTTAAAAAACTATGAGCAAGTATTTATTACTTGTGCAGATAATTCGCTTCTTGTAGATAATGCGAGTATTTACAAGATTGAAAATGGCAAACTTATAGGGAGGTAACTATGGCAGAATTAGAAAAAGAAACTGTTTCCTACATCGCAGATGAAGATAAGGCAGATCAAAATTATACCGGAAAGAATATTCAAGTTCTTGAAGGATTAGAAGCGGTTAGAAAAAGACCTGGTATGTACATTGGTACTACATCAGAATCAGGTTTACACCATTGCGTATGGGAAATTGTCGATAACGCGATTGATGAAGCTCTTGCAGGATATTGTGATACAATCCATGTAACTATCAATAAAGGTGATACAATCACTGTTACAGATAATGGTAGAGGTATTCCAGTAGATATCGTTGATAAGACTGGTGTCTCCGCGTTGGAAACTGTTTATACAAAACTTCACGCAGGTGGTAAATTCGGTGAAGGCGGTGGCTATAAAGTCTCTGGTGGTTTACATGGTGTTGGTGCATCTGTTGTTAACGCACTTTCTGAATGGTTAACTGTTGAAGTCCATAAAGACGGCGGAATTTACCAAATTAGATTTGAAAATGGTGGTCATACTACAGTCCCTTGTACTCGCGTTGGTGATTGTGATGATTCTGGTACTATTGTTACTTTTAAACCAGACCCATTAATCTTCAAAGAAACAACTATCTTCTCTTACAATACTATTAGAGATCGTATTAGACAAATGGCATTCTTAAACAAAGGTGTCAAAATCATTGTTTCTGATGAAAGACCAGATGAAGAAGAAAATAGAATCAAAGAAGAATTCTGTTATAAAGGCGGGGTTAAGGAATATGTTGAATATTTAAATAAAACAAAAGTTCCTATGTCTCCAGATGTCATCTATTGCGAAGGTAAAGATGAAGATGTACAAGTTGAAATTGCAATGCAATACAATGATACATATGTTGCAAATGTCTATTCTTTCTGTAACAACATCAATACAGTTGACGGGGGTACTCACGAAGAAGGTTTTAGACTTGCTTTAACAAGAGTATTAAACAAATATGCAAGAGATAACAAATTCTTAAAAGATAACGATGATTCATTAACTCAAGATGATTGCCGTGAAGGTTTAACTGCGATTATCTCTATTAAACATAAAGATCCTCAATACGAAGGTCAAACTAAAGGTAGATTAGGTAATTTTGAAGTTAGAAAGATTGTCTCTGATGTCTTTGGTGCATGCTTAGAAAGATTCCTATCAGAAAATCCTAAGATTGCAAAATTAATCATGGAAAAAGTTATTCTTGCAAGCAACGCTAGATTAGCTGCAAAAGCTGCAAGAGAAAATACAAGAAGAAAAACAGGCTTAGAAATTACTTCTTTACCTGGTAAACTTGCAGATTGCTCTTCAAAAGTTGCTGAAGAATGCGAATTATACATCGTCGAAGGAGACTCTGCTGGTGGTAGCGCAAAGCAAGGCAGAGATAGAAAAACACAAGCAATTCTTCCTTTAAGAGGTAAAATCTTAAACGTTGAAAAAGCACAAGCAAAAAGAATCTTCGCAAATGCAGAAATCGGTAACTTAATCACTGCTATTGGCGGAGGATTTGGTAACGATTTTGATGTATCTAAGATTAGATATCATAAAGTTGTAATCATGACCGATGCCGATGTTGATGGTTCACATATTAGAATTTTATTATTAACATTCTTCTTTAGATTCATGAAACCTTTAATCGAACAAGGTTATGTATATATTGCTCAACCTCCTCTATATAAAGCAAGTAGAGGTCAAAAAGACTATTATTGTTACAATGATGAACAATTAGACGTATTAAAGAAGCAAATTGGTCCAGAAGCTGCAAAACGTTTATCTATTCAACGTTACAAAGGTCTTGGTGAAATGGACTTCCAACAATTATGGGAAACAACTATGGACCCTGCAAAACGTAAGATGATTAGAGTTAAACTCGATGATGCAATTCTCGCAGATCAAATCTTTGATGAATTAATGGGCGATAGAGTTGAACCAAGAAGAGAATATATTATTGAAAACGCTAAGTTTGTTCAAAACTTAGACTTACAAGCTTAATAGGAAGGAGAATTTATGGCAGACGAAAATAAATTAGATGAAGAATTATTAAATGATTCTGATGAAAATGAAGAAAACACTCCTTCTGAAGATGAAGAACAAGCACTTGAAGGTATTGAAGAAGGTATCGTACCAAGTTTAACTGAAAGAGATTTAACAAAAGAAGTTAAAAATGACTTTATTGAATATGCGATGTCAGTTATCGTATCTCGTGCTTTACCAGATGTTAGAGATGGTTTAAAACCAGTTCATAGACGTATTGTTTACGGCATGAACGAACTTGGTAATGGACCAGATAAGCCTCATAAGAAATCTGCGCGTATCGTTGGTGATGTCATGGGACGTTATCACCCACACGGTGACTCTTCCATCTATGGTGCATTAGTTAGACTTGCACAAAACTTTAATACTCGTTATCCATTAGTTGATGGTCATGGTAACTTTGGTTCTATCGATGGTGATGGTGCCGCGGCTATGAGATATACCGAAGCAAGAATGAGTAAAATCGCTCTTGAAATGGTTAGAGATATTAAGAAAGATACAGTTGATTTTATCGATAACTACGATGGTGAAGAACAAGAACCTGTTGTTTTACCAAGTAGAATTCCAAACTTAATTGTTAATGGTTCAAGTGGTATTGCAGTTGGTATGGCAACAAACATTCCTCCTCATAACCTCACAGAAGCAATTAACGCAGTTCAAGCATTAATCAAAGATCCTAATTTAACTCCAAGTGACATTATGAATAATTATTTATTCGGTCCTGATTTCCCTACTGGAGGTATTATCCTTGGTAGAGGTGGAATTAAAGATGCTTATGAAACAGGTACTGGTTCTATCACTATTAGATCAAAATGTCATATTGAAGAAATGGCTAATGGTAAAAGTAGAATTATTGTTTCAGAAATTCCTTATCAAGTAAATAAAGCTACAATGATTGAAACAATGGGACATTTAGTCCGTGATAAGGTCATTGATGGAATTACTGATATTAGAGATGAATCAAATAAAGAAGGTATTCGTATTGTTATTGAATTAAGAAAAGACGTTGTACCTGAAGTTATTTTAAATCAATTATACAAAAATACATCATTACAAACTGGCTTTGGTATTATCATGTTAGTTGTTGACAATGGTGAACCAAAAGTATTAAATATCAAACAAATCTTATCTAAATATTTAGACTTCCAATGCGAAGTTGTTGAAAGAAGAACAAGATTTGATTTAAATAAAGCTCAAGATAGATTACATATCTTAGAAGGTTTATTAAAAGCAATTGATAATATTGATGAAACAGTTGATATTATCCGTTCAAGTAAAACACAAGAAATTGCAAAATCTAGATTAATTGAAAGATTTGGTTATACAGATGTTCAAGTTAAAGCTATCTTAGATTTAAGACTTGCTAGATTAGTTGGTCTTGAAAGAGATGCAATTGTTGATGAAATTAATCAATTAAAAGAATCTATTGCATATTATCAATCATTACTCGCAGATCATCAAAAGATTGAAGGCGTTGTTTATGATGAACTTGAAGAAATTAAACAAAAATATGGTGATAAACGTAGAACTGAAATTTCTAACGCAGTCAGCTCTATTGATGATGAAGATTTAATTCCAGAAGAAGAAATCATTATCACACTCACCAAGAGCGGTTATATCAAACGTCAAGATCCAGATGCATTCAGAAGCCAACATAGAGGTGGCAAGGGTGTTAAAGGTATGTCAACACATGACGATGATATGGTTGAAAAGATTGTTTATGCAAAAACACATACAGACTTATTATTCTTTACATCTTTAGGTAAGGTATATCGTATTAGAGGTTACCAAGTACCATTCTATTCAAAGAATTCTAAAGGTTTACCAGTTGTCAATTTATTAAACTTAGAAGAAAATGAAAAAGTAAGATCTATCATTTCTATTGATGAATATAAAGATGATGAATATTTATTCTTCGCAACTGTAAATGGTATTGTAAAAAGATGTGATGTCAAAGAATTTGAATCAATCCGTCAAAATGGTAAAAAAGCTATTGAGATGAAAGAAAGCGATGAACTTCTTGATGTTAAATTAACAAATGGTGAAGCATTAATTTCTATTTCTGCATCTAATGGTAAGATGGTTAAATTCAAAGAAAGTGATGTCAGAGTCATGGGAAGATCAGCTTCTGGTGTTAAAGGTATTGAAATTGAAGATGATGTTAAAGCATTATCATTAACAACATCACTTGAAGGTAATTTAATCTTAGTTATTTCTGAAAAAGGTTATGGTAAATTATCACCACTTGAAGATTATAGATTAACTTCTAGAGGCTCTAAGGGTGTCATTACTATGAACATGACAGAAAAGACTGGTAATTTAGTCTCCACAAAGAGTGTCAATGGTGATGAAGATGTTATGATCATCACTAAAGGCGGTATGATTATTAGAACATACTTAGGTGAAGTAAAAGTTGCAGGTAGAAATACTCAAGGTGTTAAGATTATTAACATCAAAGATAAAGAATCTGTTGTCTCATTAACAATTGTTCCTCACGTTGAAGAAGTAACTGAAGAAGCTCCAGTTGAAGAAAATAAAACTATTGTTGAAGAGAACAAAGAAAATAATTAATTTAATTGAATTTAAAAATTCGTTGTAATATTATTTATGTGTCCGATGAAAAGGAATATCAAATTAATTTAATTTATAGAGAGTTATTGGTCGGTGAAAAATAACATTTAAATAATTTAGTCCACCCTTGAGGATGAAGGTAATACTTCCGTTAATCGCGTTAAGATGATTAAAGTGACAATGCAATATGTATTGTAATTTGGGTGGTAACACGGGTAATTCGTCCCTTAGTATATTTTTATACTAGGGGATTTTTTATTACAAAAAGGAAAGAAAGGAAAAAACTATGTTAGATATTAAATTTGTCAGAGAAAATCCAGAAATAGTTAAAGAAAACATTAGAAAAAAATTCCAAGATGAAAAACTTCCTTTAGTTGATGAAGTAATTGAATTAGATGCAAAAATTCGTGCTTTAAAACAACAAGGTGGCGACTTAAGAGCAGAACGTAATTCATCAAGCCAAAAAATTGGTCTTCTTATGAGAGAAAAGAAAGTTGATGAAGCTAACGCAATTAAGGCTAGAGTTGTTGAAATTAACAATCAATTAGTCGACATTGAAAAAGAAGAAGAAAATTTATCTCAAGAATTAAGAAAGAGAATGTTAGTCATTCCAAATATTATTGATCCAAGTGTACCTATTGGTAAAGATGATTCAGAAAACGTTGAAGTTAAGAAATACATTCTTCCATGGGATAAAGGATTTGAAATTCCTTATCACTTAGATATCTTAGAAAAAGTTCATGGTATTGACTTAGATGCAGCAAGAAAAGTTGCCGGTAACGGTTTCTATTACTTAACTGGTGATATTGCAAGACTTCATGAAGCTGTTATCGCTTATGCAAGAGACTTTATGATCAATAAAGGATTCACTTATGTCATTCCTCCATTCATGATTAGAAGTAACGTTGTTACAGGCGTTATGTCATTCGCAGAAATGGATCAAATGATGTATAAAATTGAAGGTGAAGACTTATACTTAATCGGTACAAGTGAACATTCAATGATTGGTAGATTTATTGATACTATTACAGATCAAGATAAATTACCTATTACTTTAACATCATATTCTCCATGTTTCAGAAAAGAAAAAGGCGCACATGGTATTGAAGAAAGAGGTATTTATAGAATTCACCAATTCGAAAAACAAGAAATGATCGTTGTTTGTGAACCAAAAGATTCAATGGATTGGTTTACAAAGATGTATGGTTATACTGTTGAATTATTCTCTTCTATGGGAATTCCAGTAAGAACACTTGAATGTTGCTCAGGTGATTTAGCGGATTTAAAAGTTAAATCTTACGATGTTGAAGCTTGGTCTCCACGTCAAAAGAAATATTTCGAAGTCGGTTCTTGTTCAAACTTAGGTGATGCACAAGCTAGAAGACTTGGTATTAGAATTAAAGGTGAAAACGGTAATTATTACGCTCATACTTTAAATAATACTGTTGTTGCACCTCCAAGAATGTTAATCGCAATTCTTGAAAACTTCTTAAACCCAGATGGATCTATTGATATTCCTGAAGTATTATGGCCATATATGGGTGGAACTAAGGTAATTAAACCATAAAATACCGCATTTTTAACGAAAAAACTCAAATGTAGTTATTTAAAAAAGTTGTTAGTTTTGATTTCTAACAACTTTTTTTATTGGAATAAAATATTGATCAAAAATGGACAAAATGCATGAATTGTAAATTGTAAACGCTTTCTTTTGTGATATAATGTAAGTAGATAGGGAGGAAAAAATATGGAAATTGTATCTTTATTTTTATCTACAGCACTTTTGTTTTCTAATTCTGGTATACAAACTGCTTATTATAGAGATGAAATTAATAACGAAACTCAAACTAGTGAAATTAATGGATTAACCTATATTGGTGGATTTTCTAAAGCAAATAAGATATTAGATAATTTTTCGGGGTATGCTTATTATGATGTGAATGTATATAAAACGCCGTTTACATATAATACTAATTTATTTATAGTAAATGTAACTGCTGAATTCACACCAGGTTATCAAGCATTACTAAATGGACATAATAATTATCAAGACTATAAGTTAGTAAATGGTTATCTACATTGCAGGGCGGAATATTCTAATTTAGTTAATACTCATAAACCTAATTTCAAAACCGCATTACCTGATAATACAAGTTTTACAACAACTTTTACTACATCATCTTCCTCATCGTACAATTTTAATTCAGAATTAAAAGCTGGAATCGATTTAAATGGTGAAATATCTTTAACAGGAGTATTAGGAAGCGGATTGACAATTTCATATAATCGTTCTATTGCAACATCTTATTCAGATCCTATAGTTTCTAAACAATATTCACCTGATAATGTAAATGAAATTGAATGGAGTTATACATGTTCAAACTCTGATATTGTTGGTACTACTACATATAAACTTGATACATATTATATATTTGAAATGGAAAAATGCATTTTAGATATAAAATCAAATGCTTTTATATTCTATGTAGATATTGGAATGCGTAATAAGAATGATAAAAAAATAATTACGCAAAGTGAAACAATAAAGATAGAATGTTTTTGTGAATATTGTTAATTAATATGGAGGCTTTTATGAAAAAAAATAAATATATTGTTTTAGGATTAATTACTGTTATTTGCTTTATAGGCTTTTTAACATTGACTATTATTGGAGCAAATATGTATGGAATGGATAAAATTGTTTTTATGTCTTACAGTTTAATTACACTTACTCCACAAGACTTAATAAATGGTTTCTTTTGGCTATTCATGGTCGGCTTTATCTTAATAATTGTATTTTTCGTTAATGATAAAGTTAGATGTTTAGAAAATAAGAAGGAAAATCATGAAAAAGATAATAAAGATTAGTTTTAACAATAAAACTATCTATTATGAAGTTGAATCAGGTCAAAGTTCAACTGATGAAAATTATCTTTTAAATAATTATTTTGAAATTAATAAACCTACGAGGATAACAAGTGAAAGTTATCCTCGTATTACTTTTTGTTTAGAAATATCTTCTACTTGCAATTTAAGATGTAAGTATTGTTTTAATGTTGAAAAGAAAAATAAATTAATGTCTAAAGAAGATATTAAAGAGATATTAGATTTTTTAATTGATAAATATAAACACAAAGATAAATACTTTATTGATTTAAGTGGTGATGGAGAACCATTAACTAATATTGAAGGAATTTTATATGTAGCTTCATATGCTAAAATGAAGCAAGAAGAAATTAGAAAAGAAATAAATGTATCTTTTGTCACTAATGGAACATTACTTACTAAAGAAACAATTGAAAAAATACAAAATACAGAAATTATTCTTTATGGTATATCTATAGATGGTCCTAGAAGATATCATGATAATAACAGAGTATTTGTTAATAACAAAGGAACATATAAAGAAATATTTCATAATATTAAAAATATAAAACATAAAGAATTTTTAGGTTGTGCAATGACATTATCTAATGATGTTTTTGATTTAACGAAAGAACTTATAAGATTAAATAAAATTTTTAATACTATAAGTGTTAAACCGGTTAGATCATTATACTTTAATAATGATATAGTTTTAAAATGGTGTGAAGAATATGAAAAATTAACATTATATTTATTAGAAAGAATCCATAAAAATGATTATAAATTATTATTTTCGTTATTAAATGGTGATGATTATTTTGGTAAATTTATTTCAAAAATATTCACCAATGGAATATCTTTAAATAGATGTGATGCAGGTGGAGGAAGAATATTTGTTAATATAGATAAAGAAGTATATCCATGTGTTCCATTAGGCCAATACAAAAATAATAAATGTGATATAATTGATTTTAATAAAGATACTTTTCAAAATATCCTTGATGAAGGATATTTAAAATCAGATTGTAATAATTGTGATTTTATTTCTTTATGTGGTGGAGAATGTTTTGTTGAAAAACTAACGCATAATGGTGTTAATTCTAATATGTGTTTATTAAAAAAGAAATTAATATCTTTAGCTATTTATTTAAAAGAAGAGACAAAACAAGATGAATTTTCTTATAATAAAATTAGAGATTTTATATTGAGTAAAAGAAAACTATTAGGAATGGATAAAAATTATAAAAATATTGTAAAAGAAAATACTAATTTAAGCTTTAAAGAGTGTAAAGAAATGTATTATAAATCTATATCTAGAGATAATGAGTCAATCGATAATAAAATAAGAGGTGATTAAAATGCCTAGAGTAAACATGAAAGAAAAGATATTAGATGCATTTATTGAATTGCTTAAGAAAAATGATTTTGATGATATAAAAGTAAATGATATTGTGAAAGAAGCTAATATTTCTAGACAAACTTTTTATAATTATTTTGACGACTTATATGGCATAATTGAATATGCACTAGAAAAAAGAATTATTAATAATTTTGAAACATACAAAAAGTGTTTTACATTAGAACAATATTTTTATGAACGTCTTAATGATATATATAACAAAAGAATATTTGTTATTAAATTAAAAGAATCAAAATATAGTAATGTTATGGAATCTCTTTTAATTGAAAAGTCCAAAATAGTAACAAATAATTTAATTGAAGAATTAAAAATAGATTATTCTCACGAACTATTTGATTTTTATAATGAATTATTCAATGCCGGATTTGGAACTTATGTCTATAGAATGTGTACAAATAATGATATAGATATAAATTTGTTAGCGAAACAATTCGCATCTATGTATAGTAGACTTTTTGATGTACCAATTGATACTATAATTGATCTATCAGATGATTAAATTTAATTATTCTACTGATTTTAATGATTCGTTCATATCGACTTTTTTGATTTTATGTTTTGTTATTAAAGTAACTATGACAACAAAGAATAAAGAAATAAAGAAGGCTAAGAAATATGAATATATTTTAATATCTTGAATTCCTCCAAAGTCTAATAAAGTAAAAACTATATGGAGGAAAAAAA
Organism: Lachnospiraceae bacterium; assembly: GCA_963648895.1. GTDB lineage: Bacteria > Bacillota_I > Bacilli_A > RFN20 > CAG-449 > UBA3210. The sequence goes on from CAVJGK010000030.1 coordinate 13,941, forward strand.
CTCCTAAAGGTATACCTATAATAATACCAATTAAAGAAAGTATAAATATTTCTCTATAAATAAAACCGTTAACTTCATGATTGAGATATCCTAAAACTTCTAAAGTTGCGATATCTCTTTTTCTTTCTCCAATATTCATCGCGGTTATGTTATATAAAACTAATACTGATAAAGCCATTGCAAAAATAATAATTGCAACTGCGATTAACTTAATTGCGTCAGTGTTTTCTAATTTAAAATCTCCAACTGAAAAACCTTTACTAGAAACATCGTATAATCCAAGACCTGCCATGACTAAAATTGTCGCTCCTGTGATTGAGATAACAATCATATATAATCTACCTTTAAAACGGAACACATTTCTTAATGTAGATTTATATTTAAATGATAATTTATTCCATATAAAAGGAATTTTTTCTAATAATATTTTTTTGCCAGGTTTTAAACTTTTTTGTAAGAATAAAGAAGCTGGAATTTCTTTTACTTCCATTTGACTTACTAAAAATGTAATTAATAATACAGAA
>CAVJGK010000031.1:0-14250 GCA_963648895.1 Lachnospiraceae bacterium
AGGTTAGGAGGTGGTTAAATGAGAGGAATAAAAAAATCCATACTAGGAATTATTATTTCTTGTATGACTCTTTTGTTATCTTTTATTCTTGTCATTTCTTTTACCTTCGCTTGGTTTGTTTCTTCTTCTAAAGCAAGCAGTAATGGAATTACTATTCAAAGTGGTTCTTTAGATGTTAGTTATAAAGTTTATCACTATGATCTAACTTCTTCATCTTGGCAAGAAATTACTTATGATGAAAATAAGAAATGTTATCCAATTGATCTAGGTATTATTTATCCATCTAAATATGATTTCTTTAGAGTGGAATTGACCAATACTGGATCATTACCTATAAAAATAAATACTTCAATTAATTCTTATACATCTTATTCAAGTGATAATAAGATATCAGACTTTGTATATTTTGCCACAAGTATTGTCGAGAGCGTAAATACAAATATGGATACATATAAAAAATCTTCTTCTTTAACATTTAATAGTTTTACACTTAATGGAGCAGATAATAAAGATGCTTTAAAAGCAGGATTAGATTCTTCTTTAGCTACCAATAAAACTATTAACTTCGTTTTTAGTGTTTATATCGACGAAGATTGTCCAAATGATTGTATGTCCAAAGGATTTAATATCAGTGGAATTAATTTTGTTTTATCAGTTTAAGGAGTAAAAAAATATGAAAGGTTTAAAGAAAAAAACTCAATTAGTTATTATATCATTGCTTGCAATGAGTTTTTGTTTTACCTTTGGTTTTTCACTTGCTTATTTTACTCAAAGTGGGGATTCTTCTATTACCTTTACAGGTGGTAAAATTGATTTTAATATGACTAAGATTAATTCTTCTGCTACTTCAGATACAATCACTAGTGAAGATTTATCTTCCAATCTAGCTTATGTATCTTATAAAGATGATGTTATTGATAATAAATATAATGCTTTAAATTATATGGTTTCATATATTGATATTCAATTTAATAATAAATCTGATGTTGATATTAAATTAGATTTAACGTTAGATTTTGTTTTTGAAAGTGCAAAGGAACGTTCTTGTATTATTTTTGCTTATACAGAATATTCTAATATTACTGATAATTATGATTACAAAGCTAACTTATTTACATTTGATGGAGTAAGTGATGCTACTAGTCATAAAGAAAAGATGTATGAAACTTATAACTTATCCAATGTAGATCCTTCCACATTACGCGTTAGTTTATTTACAAATGAAACTTTTACAATAGATACATCTAAATCATATCGTTTTGTTATGTTACTTGATTATGATGTGGCTAAGAACAATGATTTAGAAAGTGATATTAATTCATTTTCTCATAATTATAATTTTAATCTTGTTGCGACATTATCCCAACACCATGATTAGGAAGGAGAATAATTATGAAAAATAGTAAAAAATTATTAATATCTATTATCTTCTTATCAGTCTTATTTGGCTCTAGTTTTGGAGTAACCTTAGCTTGGTTTTCTAGAACATTAAACCAAGATTCTAATTCGTTTAATCCAGGTAAAATGACCATTAACATTGGCGCAGATTTTAATGGAAATACTTCAAGTGATAGTTCTAATTCTAATAGTAGTTCTTCTGATGTTGATTCGTATGTAACTAATGGGGTCGCTATATTATCGGCGAATGATAAGATTTATGATCCTTCTTCAACTCAAGAATTAATCGCAAATAGATATAAAGATAATGATAATGCAAACTTTATTGAAAAGTTTGAAGTAAATATTAATGCAAGCACTTCAATAAGTTCAGTTTTAAGAGTTAAAGTTAGATTTAATACGGTATTGGAAAAAAGATCATTTCCTCATAGTGATTCTTCAACAAGTAGTGATTCAACCACAAGTAGTGATTCAACAACAAGCAATTTAATTTCATCAAGTTCTATTTTTGAATCTTCTTTTGAAAATCGTTTTGAATTTGCTACTAGTAACTGGACATATGATGAAGTTAACAATATTTTCTTTTATAACGATGTCATTAAAAAAGATGATGCCATCGATACTAAATTTATCACTAAAGGTAAGAGCATCAGCGTTAATACTAAATTAAACCTTTATTACCAAAATTATATTTGTAATTTCTATATCAGCGTTGAAATGGTCCAAGTTAATAGATATTTAGCTATTTGGGGTGAAGGGGATTATGATTATCCTTCTTCTTGGCCAAAAGCAAATAGTAGTGATTCAACTTCAAGTAATTCATAGGAGGTAAAGTATGAAAAAATTATTTAAAAATAATACTTTTAAACAAATAGTCATAATTTCTACTACTTTAATCTTATGTTTATTAATGTTTTTTAATGTAACTTATTGGGGACAACTAGTTATTAATAAACAAGAAGTTAATGCAGAAAATAAAGATGCAGTTAGTTTTGATAATAAATTTGATTTTGATCCAGCAGATACTAACTATACTTCTAAATACATTTACTGGAGTGAATTTGTAAAAGATATTTCTGAAGATAGAATTTCTAAATCTGAAACAACAATAAGTGAAAATAATTATACTTATGGACATGATGAAACAAATTCAAAAAGAATTGTTTTAGAAAGTGCTAATGATTATAAAACATTAAGTGATAAATGTATTTCTACTGATGCTAAAGTAAGACAATTTTATTTAAATAACTATTATGTTTTAGGAAATAACATCGATTGTAAAAGTATTGGTGATATTCAACCTATTGGTAATTATACTTATCCTTTTACAGGTATTTTTGATGGACAAGGATTTGAAATTTATAATGCTACTTTACATGAAATTTCTTCCTCTTCTAGTGATGGTTCATCAAGTGATACTTATTTTAGCGTTTATTCTTTAGGATATGATAGTGAATCTACTATTGACTCAGTAAAATATTATTCTAGACATGGTTTCTTTGCTTATAATAAAGGCATTATTAGAAACTTAGGTATGGTTAACCCTATTATTCAACAAAAAAGAAACTTTGCTGATTTATCAAATAACAATGACGTTGAATCTTATGTTTCTTTATTAGTTGGCGTTAATATGGAAAATGGTGAAGTTTATAATACTTACGTCCTTGATAGTGAGGATTTCGCTAATGAAGGAGTAACTGTTGATGAAAAGACCTTAGGTGCAACTATTGCTGAAGGGGCTATTGGAGGACTTGTTGGTCAAAATAATGGCTCTTTACACGATAGTTATGTTATCGCAGATTATTTATATTATGCGAATAATGAAAGTTTTGTTCCTATTGATGTTCAACCTGTTGTTGTTACTAATAAAGGTACAATTTCAAATGTTTATTATAATGCTTCTAGATATAAAGCAACTGCAACTGGTGATGGAGATTATAAAACAAGAACTATTGATGGAATAACAGGTGTTGATACTTCCAACGATGATTCAAATTTCACTAACTATAGTTATTTTAGTTCTTCTTCATCTTGGTATTTAAAAAAAGAAAGTCTTTTAGGAGATTATGATTATCCTAAATTGTTTGGATTGACATTAAATTCAAACGGTAATATTTCTATTACTAAACCTTATGATTTTATCTTGATGAGTGAAATAATTGATGATCAAACATCTGGATTAAACGCGGAAATATATTCTCTTGATAGTAGTATTGATATGAGATGCTTAGCAAAAGATATCTTTAAAACTATTTCTAATGCTTTCCAAGGTACATTACTTTCTTCTAAAGATGAAAGTGGCAACAATTATTATGTTTATAATTTAGTTTTAAATACTAATTCAAGTTCAGATAAAAACTATGCGATATTCCAAGAATTAGATGGAGCGACTATTAAAGATATTTCTTTTAGTAACATTACCATCAATTGTGAATATGATTCTTCTAATACAACTTCATATAATGCTTCAATGTTGGCTAATGAAGCAACAGGGAAATGTGAATTTAACAATGTTCAACTTCATGGCAATATAAACTTAGATACTGCAACAAGTACTACATATGGTGGATTTGTTTCTTATGTAAATAATACTGAAGCTTCTAATATCACTTTTGAATCTTGTTCAACTAGTGGTGAATTTGTTGGTGGATCTAACAATACCAGCGTAAAAAACTATATAGGTGGATTTGTCGGTAATGCTTCTAATTCAAGTTCTTGTATTAATATTAGTAATTGTTTTAATAAAATGAATTTTGTTAATATTGGATCAAGTTCTTCTTCCAATAGCGCAACTTCATATATTGGTGGAATTATTGGATATGGTATTATTAACAATCTAGAAAAAGTAGGCAATAAAGGAAATATTTCTTCTAATGATTTATCTTCTTCTACATCTTATCCAAATAATACTTTATATATGGGTGGTATAGTTGGTTATTTAACTAATTATTATCACGATGTAACTAATGATATATATGGAGTTTGTAAACAAGTAACTAATGGAGGAAATCTTAAAGCTTTTGCATATACTTCTAGCCAACTTCTTCAAATGGCTGGTTTCGGCAATGTTAAATTTTCTTCATCTTCAACTAACAATACTTTATTTTATGGTATTACAAATACAGGTACATTAACTTTAACAAATAAAGGTAGTATTCAATCTGTAAGTCAAACTTTAGGTACAAGTGGATTCTTTGTTACTCCAGGTATTATTGTAGATTCTACATCTGCAACTATTAATGGTTTATATAATACTAAAGATCAAAGTATTGATATACCTATTTTACCTACATACGCACCTAATTTATATACTAACAATACTTCATCTTATACAATTAATTTATCTAATTCTTATAACAAAGGTAATTTAACATTTACCATGAGTAATGTTGATACTAATTTACATCATTATTATCTTGGAAATACATATGGAAGTTATATCAATTTCGATTGCATTAGAAATGAAGGTTATCTATCTTTTGATATAAATAAATCAATGACAAAAACTTACGAAAGTAATAGAAAATCATTTGTTATTGCCGGATTATTATTAGAAGTTAGCGATGGTAAAATCGCTAAAAATTTATATAACGGCGGTAATATAGTAGTTCAACATACAGAAAGTGAAGCATCTACTGTCTATGGAATTTTATATATTGGTGGTATTTGTTATAAAAATAATAATATGAAGGCTATAACTTCTTCAACATATGGTTCTTCATGGACATCTTCTGATGGAATCATGATTCCTAGTTCTTTAAAAGGATCATTATATAATGCGGTTAATAACGGAAATATTTTTGTTTATGACACTGTAGGTTGGGGAGGAACTATTAGAATTGGTGGTATAGCTGTTTTATCTTCTAGTTTAATTTCTGACTCCGCTAATTTAGGAAATATTGAGGCTAATGCGAAAGTGACAGCAATCGCTGGTGGATATAATGGCTCTGGAGAATTTGAAATTGAAGCAGCCGGTATAGTATTTTTACTTTTAGGTAGTGAAAGTGATGCTTATGGTTCATTAAAAGATTGCGTTAATTATGGGAATGTCATTACTTATAATCCAACCACAACATTGGTTTGGACTTTATCTAGTGGAATTGTAGGAAGAAATGATAAGAGTGAATTTGGTGGCGATAAAGAAAACAGTGTATATAATGGTTGGGCTAGTAGAATTGAATATTGCATAAACTATGGTAATATTTATGCTTTTAATACGTGTTCTACTACTTCTTATTGGTATCAATCAATATCTAGATCTTCTGGATTATTTGGTTGTGGACTTTTATCCATAGTTAATTCTATTAATTATGGGAATGTTTATTCTAAATGTGAAGCAGGAGGAATTTATTGTTATACTAGAACAAATGCTTATTCTTCTCCAACATTTATATTTATTTCTAATAGTATCAATTACGGAAATGTAAAAAATAGTACTAATACAAAAGTAAGCGCAAATACATCATTAGATTTAAAAACGACTTCTTCTTTTAACGAAGTGACATTAGGTACTTTAAATAATGGTAGTAGTCTTTCTAATGCAACAGGTGGAATTATTGCTCATTTCCGTCCTAATTCTACTACTACTGATACATGTTTAAAAATGTTTAGTGTTTCATGTTTATATAATTTTAGCGATGTTAATATGTTTGGTATTGTTTATGATACTACCAATAGAACTAGTATGTCTGCAACTGCGACTTCTCAAAAATTAGTTAAGGGAATGGGTACTACTTATAAAAGTGATTCTTCTCCTGCTCCTTTTAATACAACTTCTGGAACATATGCACAAAAAATTCCTTATTACACATATGATGCAAGTGAAAATGGTATTTTTGCTTCAACATTCGCATTACAAAAGGGTGTTAGCGATGGTACTGTTACTTCTGAATACATTTTAGATTATATTCGTTATGTTCCAACTGCTAATGTTGGAGGTTATACTTCTGATAGTGAAAAAACAGGTTTAGCTAGTAAATTAAATATTTCATCTACTTCTAAACCTGGTATTTATGCTTTAAGTGATTCTAGTGGAGTTGCAAATGGTGTATTATTACCAGAAAATATTGACCTTGATGCTATGTCACCTATTGATTCAAAAGGTGATAAAGATCATTCTTGGTATGGAAATGCAACTGATGGTAGTAGCGTTTCTTGGAAGATTTATTCTGATATGTTACAACAAAAAAAATCAATGGCTTCTACAATCTTTGATGGAGAATTAGTTGCAACTGATAGTGATGGAAAAACGTATACATTAACAGATCCAGTAATTGATCAAAAAAATAAAACAATTACTTATTATGTCGCGGATAATGATATAGGTAAGTTTAGTGGAGAATATAAATTCATCGCTACTGAAGTAGCTTTTAAAGCATTATCTCAAGAAAATATGACTTATGCTACTAGTGATTCTTTACCATATAATAAAAATGCAGTTATTGATACAACAACTAGTGATACATATTATGTTTATTGTTATTCACAAGCTTATTATGAAAGTAACTTAACTACTGAACTTTATTATTCTAAATATCAATTAATAGTTATTGATATTAATACAAAATCAATTAGTGTTGATACTGGTAATATTCAAATTGATGGTAGTACATCAACCTTTACTACTGATACTTCAACTAATACTTATACTGTAAGTAGTAGTAATATGCAAAGTGGGGCAAATGGTAATATTTTAGTTACATTAACAACGACAAATATCGCAGATGGAACTGATTTATCTAAATATATCACTGTCTATAGGGTTAATGATTCAGGTAGTGAAATTGAAACTTATCCATGCAAGAATGGTACTCCATTATGGACATTAGATGAAAATAATAATGGTGTTGTATCTGTTACATCTACTGATGATCTTTATTCAACAGGTACAGCCAGTATTAAATTTACCGCGACTAGTGATACTAGAGGTGGAAAATATAAAATTAAGATTTCTTTAAATGATGTTGATACAAACAATGTTAATATTGTTTTTACTAAGACTAAATTATCTACTGTTGGATTTGAATCAATGGTCTTTAATGGTGCATCAGTTAGTAAAAATACTTCTGGTGTATATGAATCTACTTGCAAATTTGGTTATCCATTAGATGTTAGTGACTTTACTGATAATGCTGAAGCAGATACAACTTATGGTTGGTATCCAAATACATTTATTGGACATAGAAGTGAATCAGGCGTTGAAAAGTCTTATTACATTACATTTGATTATGAAACTCAAATGGTTACTGTTAGCGTCGTTGGTGATAGTTCTTATTGTTATGCATACTATAAAGTTACAAAAGAATTAGATGAAAATAATAACATATGTTATCGTTTCACTTTACCTACTAATGCAAGTTGGGTCGATGATTTTATTGTTAAATTTAGTCAAAATAATGGCGAATATGATATTTCTTTATACAATAAATTCTATACAGATAATACTACTAGTACTAAAATTAAGGGTGATGCTATTTCTACTTATACTGAAGAGTGCAAACTAGATTATAATGGAACGTTAAGTGTTAAGGATATTACATCTTCAAATGAAACTGAACAAGCATTAGCCCAAAAAACTTCGATTCCTAAGTATCTAGAAAGATTAAGCTTATCTAAATTTTCTACTATACGAAAAATTGAATATTCATATACCTTAGATAGTAATAATGCTAAAACACATACATTTACTTATTATCTTGCTCCTGAATCTGCAACAGGTCAAAGTGGTGAAACTACTTCAATTACCCATATTATTAAAGAAACTTATGATGCAGATGTTACTTCATTCTATGTTGATGGAGTTAAGAAAGATGATGAAGATAAAACTAATGATGATTTTGATATTTCCATTGAAAGAACATCGACACCATCTATTATTATTAATTACAATTTAGATTATTATGACTCAACTAATGGCACATTTGAAGTTGTGGCTAAATATAGTGAAACTTCAGATGGTGAATTTAAAGTCGATACATCAAAATGTGAAGTTCATTTAATTAACAATAAATACCTTATCCTAGATTTCAATAGTGATGATCCTGGTTATATTAAAGTGACATTGACTTATATTTGTTCCGATACAAGAGAAGTTACTTTCCAAGAAGTACTAATTACCAAAGCTAAGAGTAGTTCTTCACTTTTAAAGAATGCATCATTTAGTTCTGATAATACTCTTGCGGTTCAAAATGTTTATGTTGATAATGTGATCTTAACAACTTCTTATGAAACACAAACTAAAGATAAGATTACTTATGGTGTTAGATCTGGTATTAACTATGGAACATATAATACATCTAAAATCTATTGGGTAGCAGGTGAAGTTAGTGATACAGATGTTTCTTCTTATACTCCTACTTTCACTCTTCCTACAGGTGGAACAATGTATCGTATTGATGATAGCGTTACTATAACTTCATCTACTGATATTACATCTATTGATTCAAAGTATTTATATTCTCAAGATAGTGATTCTTGGAAAGCTGATTATACTAACGCAACTGATGAAGATTTCAAATTTGTTAAATATGTAATTTTCGCTGAAGATTATGTTGAAGGTGATGCGACATATGGTTCACATTATACTTATTATTATGTCGCTGTTGTTGATAAGACTTATACAGTTAGATTTACTGTTAATGTTAAGTTTGATTCTTTAACTACACAAAATAAATATCATGAAAGTTCTAATTTAATCTTTATGACTTTCGTTAAATATGCTTATGAAGATGACAATGTAACAGTTTCAAAAAATATTGATAACTATTCAACTGCGATTTCTTTCTTAAAACAAAACGATGTTAATAACTTTACTGGATATTATAATGGTGATAAAGAATTAAAAGAGTGTTCTTTCCCTTCAAATAAATCTGGTGTATTCTTAATCAAGTTAGATTTATTAGATGGATATAAATTTACTTATACAGTCAATAAAAAAGATAAAGTATATGCTCAAGATGAAACTTTTGAAGCTAAAGCATTATTAGTTCCAAGAAACTTCACCATTGATATTACTATTACTTCTACATCTACAACAAATGACTGGGGCGAAATAGGAAAAGCTGAGTTATCAAATTCTTAGAAAATTATTTAATTAAAAATTGAATAATTTATTTAAATAATATATTATTTATCTAGCGGCGTAAGAAGATAAAAGCCTAAGATAAGCTATTAGAGAGTTTCTTGTATGGTGAAAGAGAAATTAGATGAACTTAGAAACTAATCACTTCCTAGCTAGATTTCTGAATTAGCAGTAAGAAATTTCGTTTTATCACGTTACGATATTCGAGGTGTCTAGATTATTTCTAGAAACTAAGGTGGTACCGCGTTATTAATATAACGTCCTTAGAGATAAGGACGTTTTTTCGTTCTTTAGGAGGATTTATGGAAATCAATAAAACTTTATTAATGGGTAAGACTGATTTTGAAATGAGAGGTAATCTTGCTCAAAAAGAACCACTTATGCTTAAAAAGTGGGAAGAAGATGATGTATATCATGCTTTATTAAACAAAAGAAAAGGGGCAGAAGAATATATGCTTCACGATGGCCCTCCATACGCAAATGGTGATATGCACTGCGGCCATATGTTAAATAGAATCTTAAAAGATATTATTTTAAGATATAAAGGTATGTCTGGATATAGTGTTCCTTTCTATCCAGGATGGGATACTCATGGTTTACCAATTGAAAATGCTGTTACTAAATCAGGTGTCAATAGAAAAACTACTCCAGCTCCTGAATTTAGAAACAAATGTGAAGAATATGCTAAAAAACAAATTGAAAGACAAATGGCTCAAGTTAAAAGACTTGGTGTCAATGCTGATTTTGAAAATAGATATGTCACATTAAACAAACAATTTGAAAAAGATGAAATTCATGTATTTGCAAAAATGGCATTAGATGGATTAATCTACAAAGGATTAAAACCAGTTTATTGGTCACCTAGTAGTGAATCCGCTTTAGCTGAAGCAGAAATTGAATATGCTGATGTAAAAGCAACAACAATATTTGTTAAATTCCAAGTAAGTGAAGGAAAAGGTGTATTAGATCCAAATACAGATAGTTTTGTTATTTGGACAACAACTCCTTGGACAATGCCTGCTAACTTAGCAATTTGTTTAAATGAAAAATTAGAATATGGTTTATTCCATACTGAAAAAGGTAATTTCATTTTCTTAACTTGCTTAGAAGCATCATTAAAAGAAAAATTAGGCTTTGAAGAATGTACATTAGTCAAAACATTCAAAGGTAAAGAATTAGAAGGCATTAAAACAAAACATCCTTTATATGATAGAGAATCAATTATCATCTTAGGAGATCATGTTACTGCCGATGCTGGTACTGGATGTGTCCATACCGCTCCTGGACATGGTATGGATGACTACATTGTTGGTTGTAAATATAACTTACCTCCATTCTGCCCAGTTGATGAACATGGTTACATGATGAAAGAATGCGGCGAACGTTTAGAAGGTAAATTCTATGAAGTCGCTAACGAAGAAGTATTAACTTGGTTAGAAGAAGTTGGTGCATTATTACATAAAGAAGTCATCGTTCACTCTTATCCACACGATTGGAGAACACATAAACCAGTCATCTTTAGAGCGACACCACAATGGTTCTGTTCTATTGATAAAATTAGAGATCAATTACTTGAAGAAATCGACAAAGTCAATTGGACTCCATCTTGGGGTAAATTAAGAATGACTAATATGATTAAAGATCGTGGCGATTGGTGTATCTCTCGTCAAAGAATCTGGGGTGTACCACTTCCTATTATCTATAACGAAGATGGAACTCCAATCATGGAAAAAGAAGTCTTTGATCACATTGAAGAATTAGTTGGTGAATATGGTTCAAATGTTTGGTTTGAACGCGAAGCAAAAGATTTACTTCCAGAAGGATATTCAAATTCTCACTCTCCAAATGGTAAATTTAAAAAAGAAACTGATATTATGGACGTTTGGTTCGATTCAGGTTCTTCTTATAATACATGTATCGACAGAGGATATAAATTCCCAGTTGATTTATATTTAGAAGGTAGCGATCAATATAGAGGTTGGTTCAACTCTTCTTTAATTATTTCAACTGCAGTTACAGGTCATTCACCATATAAGAATGTCTTATCACATGGATTTATCTGTGATGAAAAAGGCTTCAAGATGTCTAAATCATTAGGCAATGGTGTTGATCCAAATAAGATTATTAATGTTTACGGTGCAGATGTTTTAAGACTTTGGTGCGCAAGTGTCAACTATCAAGCTGATGTTAGAATCTCTGATAATTTAATCAAGAAAGTTGGAGATACATATAGAAAAGTTAGAAATACATTTAAATTCTTACTTGCAAACTTATCTAATGGTGAAGATAAATATTTTGATTATGAAAAAGATGGCGTTAAAGAATTCTCTTTAATTTCTACATATGTTCTTGCTACATTAGAAAAGACTAAAAATGAAGTATTAGGATATTATGATACATATGATTTTGCAAATGTTTGCCAATCATTATTAAATTATATTACTGGTGATTGTTCAGCATTCTATGTATCTGTTATGAAAGATGTCTTATATTGCGATAAGGTTGATTCTCCACGTAGAAAAGAAGCTCAAACTGTCTTATATTTAATGACAACTACATTAAATAGATTATTCGCTCCAATATTAGCTTTCACAATGGATGAAGTATATCAAAATATTCCAGGCCATAAAGAAAAACATGTCTTATTAGAAGATATGCCAAAAGTTAGCCATGAATATTCTGAAGATTTAGTCAAAGAATTTGAATTATTAAAACTTGTTCGTGATGATGTATTAAAAGGACTTGAAGAAGCAAGAACTGCTGGCGTTATTAAACCTAGTGGTGAAGCAAGTATTACATTCGTTCCATTAAAGGGTAAAGAAATCTTTACTAAATTATCTAAAGAAGAATTAAATTTATTATTCGTTGTTTCAGATACTACTATCGCAGATCAAGTAGATGGAACTTATTATGATTATGCAGCAGTTAGTGTTAAACACCATGAAGGACAAAAATGTGATAGATGTTGGAATTATTTCAATAACTTAAAAGATTTCCAAACATTCCATGTTTGCCCAAGATGTTATGAGGTAATTAAAGATGAAGAATAAGGTCTTATCATGGCTTTATAAAATCTTTATTGAATATTATGGACTTGTAATGGTTTTATTACTCGCCTTAGATTTAGTTTCTAAGGCAGTAATGGAATCTGTATTAAAAACACAAGGAACAATAAGCGTTATCCCAAACTTTTTTGATTTGACATTAGTTTATAATAAAGGTGCTTTTGCTGGAATGCTAGGAGGTACATTTGGACATATATTATTAATCCTTATTTCTTTAATCGGAAGTGGAGTAATGATATATGGACTTATCAAATTTAGATTTAAATTTAATAAAGGAATGATTATCGCACTAGTTTTGGCCATTCCTGGATGTATTGGTAATTTAGTTGATCGAGTTATTTATACTAATGGAGATTGGAGAGGCGTTATTGATTTTTTCCATATCTATATCAAAGCGATTAAATTTGATTGGCCAGTATTCAATGTTGCCGATATGTTACTTGTTGTTGGCATTATCGTCTTTGTTATTTTCTATATCATTTATGATGTTAAAAATGAAAAAGTTAAAAAAGCAGCATTAGAACAATTAAACGCTGAAAAGAAAAAAGAACTTCAACAAGAAGCTTCAAATGTAGATGAGGAAGAAAAATAATATGGAAGAAAAGATTATTATTGTTAGTGAAGAAAAAGACAATACTCGTTTAGATGCTTTCCTTTCTTCTTTAGATGAAGCTAAATCTCGTTCTTATGTTCAAAAAGCAATTGAAGAGGGAAATGTTTTAGTCAATTCAAAAAAAGTATTAAAAGCTTCTTATAAAGTCTTTGAAGGTGATGAAATTAGATTTACTTTCTTAGAAGATAAACCTTTAGATGTAGTCAAAAAAGATATACCTATTGATATTATTTATCAAGACGATGATTTATTAGTTATCAATAAACCTCGTGGAATGGTAGTCCATCCTTCTAATGGTCATTATGATGGTGATACATTAGTTAATGCTTTGTTATATCATATTAAAGATTTATCATCAATTAATGGAATAGTTAGACCTGGTATTGTTCACCGTATCGATAAAGATACATCAGGTTTATTGGTAGTCGCAAAAAACGATGAAGCACATTTATTTTTATCTTCTCAATTAGTTGATCATACGATGCATAGAGAATATTTAGCCATTTGTGAAGGAGTTATTCCTCATACTGATTTAAAAATTGATGCTCCTTTAGGTAAAGATCCTAATGATAGACTTAAAAGATGTGTCGATATTTATAATGGCAAAGAAGCAGTTACTTATGTTCATGTTATTGAAAGAATGAAACATAATACCCTTGTTTCTTGTAAACTTGAAACAGGTAGAACACATCAAATTAGAGTTCATATGCAATATATTAAACATCCATTAGTTGGTGATCCAGTCTATGGATATCGTAAACAAGAAATTAAAGCTAATGGTCAAATATTACATGCATATAAAATAACCTTCATTCATCCAAGAACTAAAAAAGAAATGTCTTTTACTTGTGAACCAGATGAAGAATTTAATAGAGTATTAGAAATCGCTCGCAACAGAAAATAAATATAAGTCACTTAGAGGATGATTCTAGGTGACTTTTTTGCTATTATATTAATCACTTGATAATAAGAATTTTTGGGAAGATGTCCAATTCCAGAATTTTATTAAATTAAAAATAATAAATAATTAACTAAATAAAGAACTAAAGGGGAAATGATAGTATCATTTCCTTTTTTAGATAGAAGCTCACTAA
>CAVJGK010000032.1:0-14215 GCA_963648895.1 Lachnospiraceae bacterium
ATTTAAGATTATTTAAAATCTATCTTTTTATTTCATTAAACAAAAAATATTTATTGTAAACGCTTTCATTTATTATTAAATGAGATTATAATAAGTTCATATTGTGTTTAGGAGAAAGTTTATGAAATGTAACAAAAAAATTCTTATGGTTGCAATGTTATCAATTTTGACAATTGCGAGCGTTTCTTGTGGTAGAAGAGGCGATAGTAGTGGAATAGATAGTTCGAATTCATCGTCTAGTTCAAGTGAATCATCTTCTTCTAGTGAAGTAAGTAAATCTAGTGTATCATCTTCTACATCAAGTTCTACTTCTAATAGTATTTCAAGTAGTTCTAATAGTAGTTCTTCAAGTAGTAATTCATCTACTCCAAAAGAAGATGTTTACTTAGTGCAATTTGATTCAAAAGGTGGATCAAAAGTTGATTCTCAAAATGTTAAAAAAGGTGAATTAGTTTCTAGACCAACAGATCCTACTAAGGAAGGTATGAAATTTGAAGGATGGTATACTTCTTCTACTTATGAAGAAAAATATAATTTTAATACTCAAGTAACTTCCGATTTTACTTTATATGCAAAATGGGTAGAAAAACAAGATGAAGGTAAAGGTGAAATTGTTACTCAAGGTAGTGTCAAAATTATCTCTGCTTCTGGAAGTAATGAATCTGCTTATATCTTATTTAATAAATATAATGATATCACTGAATATGAATATTATATTAACGGCACAAAATTAACTGATAAAGAAGTTTATACACATATTGAAGATGGTGTTTATCGCGCGGATTTCTTTGGTTTAAAAAAAGGTGATTATCAAATTAGTGTTTTACCAAAAACTGATAATGTTACTTCTTCAATTGTTCAAGTAGGAGTTACTTGTTTTGATCGATCAGGCTATGCTCATTTTAATTATTCTTCAGGAATTGGAGCATATAAAGATGATGGAACTTTAAAAGAAAATGCGATAGTTTTATATGTCACTGATGAAAATAAAAATAGCGTTGAATTAGCTTATAAAGGAATAAGCGTCAAAGGTATTGGTAATATATTAAATTCTGTTGGTCAAGAATGTGAAGAAACTGGTCATGAAGGACAATGTAAAAAAGATAGCGATGGAAAAACTTATTATGGTAAGGCTAATACCAATAAAGGTATATTAAAAATTCTTGCTGATGATAATATTCCTCTTGTTATAAGAGTTATTGGTACTATCTCTGAATCTGGTTTATATAAACCTTCAACTTATTCTGCATCCGATAGTGGATTAATCGATGGATTGACCGATTATGATTGCGTTGATTATGGTGGTTCAGTTGGCGATAATGGTCATATGGCAAGAATTAAAGCTGGTAAAGATATAACTATTGAAGGGGTTAGCGATAATGCAACATTTGATGGATGGGGAGTTCATTTTATGGCAGATTCGGCTTCTATCAATAATGGTAAGAGTTTTGAAGTTAGAAATATTACCTTTATGAATACACCAGAAGACGCTCTAGGAATGGAAGGAATTCAAAGTGGATCTAAAATCACCGCACCAGTAGAACGTGTATGGGTCCACCATAATTCATTCTTAGCCCCAGATATTTCTTCTCCGGCTGAAAGTGATAAGGCACAAGGTGATGGTTCTTGCGATTTCAAACGTGGTCAATATTTCACTATGTCTTATAACTATTTTGAATATTGTCATAAAACTAATTTAATTGGTTCATCTGATTCTTCATTACAATATAATATTTCAATGCATCATAATTATTGGTATAACTGCGGATCACGTATTCCATTACTTCGTCAAGCTAATGTCCATTTCTATAACAATTATATTTATGGAGATTCTAATGATTCTGAAGCTAGCTTAAGTTATGTTCATTCATTAAGAGCGAATTGCTATTTATATAGTGAAAATAACTTCTATGAAGGATGTAAAAATCCTGTAACTGATGGAAGTAGCACCACTGGATGTAAGATGTATGGCAATACAATGGTTGAATGTTTTGGTGATCAAATAGGTACAATAGTTTCATCCAGAGAAGAAAAAGTATCTTCTTCTTGCGCATATGATGGAACAAGTTATGCAAATTTTGATACTAATACAAAATTATTTTATTACGATGATACAACAAAACAATCAGATTGTTATTTAACTTCTGCTTCAGATGCTCGAAGTGAAGTAATTAAATTCGCAGGTTCGAATTATAGAACTGTATTAAATAAAACTAAAGCAAAAACTACAACTACTACATTTAATACTATAACTCCAACTAATGCAGTAGATGTTCCTACTAGCGGAGTTAAAAACGTTACATTACCAACTTCTAAAGGTCAACAAACTTTAGATAATATTAATTATTCAAATATCACCGGTGTTTCAAGTGGAGTAGTTAAATTTAGAGGTGAATCTATTACCTTTAAATTAGATAAATATGCTTCATTTACAATTGCAGGAACAGGTTCTAGCGCTCAAGCTTTAGCACCAATTTCTATTTTAAAATCAGATAATACTTTAGTTGGTTCTAACTATGGTACATATATTTTAAGCCCTGGAATTTATGTTGTTACTTCTTGTCAAAAAGATAAAGATTCAACTATCACTTCAATGTCTTTTGAAAATTATAATGCTGAAGGATATAAAGAAGAATTAATCAATAAATATAATGAAGCTTATAATGCGATTGGTGAAGTAGAATTTAATGATGATAAATATAACCTTATTTTAAAAGCTATTGAAACTTATGAAGCTTTAGGTGATTATAAGAGCGAAGTAACAACTTCTCCTTATACTAAGAAAAATGAATACATTTTATTAAATATTGCTTATGTTGAAAAATTGATTGATGAAATTGGCGATGTAGATGAAAATTCTTCTTCTGTTATTTCAACATCTCGTGATGCTTATAATGAACTTATAAGTAAGGATGAAAATGCAATTGTTTCAAATTTAAATACTTTAGTTGAAGCAGAAGAAGCTTATAAAAATTATGCAATAAATGGATGTATTAAATTAATTGATGCAATTGGTGAAGTAACTCTTGATTCCAAAACTAAAATTGAAGATGCAGAAAAAGCCTATGCTTTATTAGATGATAGTCAAAAAGCTTCAGTTACAAATTACAATGTTTTAGTTACTGCTCGAGAAACTTATAATTCTTTAGTTTCATTAAATGATATTAAGACTTTAATTGAACAAGTAGATTTAGATGATACAACACTAGATGAATTAAATAATGTATTGACTTCTTATTCAAATTTATCAAGTGATAATAAAACTCAAATTGATCTAACTTATGCAAGTAAATTATCACAAATAAGAGTTTTATATACATCTAAATTGATCTCTGAAATTCCTTCAACTATTGATTTATCAAGCTATGAAGCTATTTCAAAAGCAAGAACAATGTATGATTCTTTAAACGATGAAGAAAAAGCAAGTGTTACAAATTATAGCGTTTTAACAAATGCCGAAACTGAATATGATGATATTGCTTCTCAAACTCATTCTATTACATTTGAAAATGGTGCGACTGATGAAAGTGGATTCTTCACCTTTACAGAATGCAATACTAAAAAAGAAAATGTAACTGCAAATGGTAAAAATTATACCGTCACACTTAAAATAGAATCAAAAACTGAAATTAGTGCAACTTTGAGTAAAGATTCAACTGTTACAATTATTGCTTCTAGTAAATATGCTGAAAAGTCAATTAAAATCAATGGTACTAAATATACTTTTGGAGCGGATGGTACTTTAGTAGTCAATGTTTCCAAAGGCACATTAACAATCACTAAAGGTGATTCAATTAATATTTGTGAAATTATTGTTAGCTAATATAATTCTTAACAAGTTAAATAACCTCTAAGGAAGCACAATCTTTAGAGGTTTTTCTTTGGAATTGAGAGATGTATTTAAACTTGCAAAAAAATTGGCATCTAGACAAGTTCTAAGAGAAGTAGTATTATCAATATATGAGGGCTATGGTTATGCAAGATTTTTCTAATATATTAAAAGTTATGAATCCACAAGAACTATATGAGCTTTTTGTTGGAGAAGATGCTTGTATAATTTTAAAAGTACACGATAAAAATAATGATTGTTTAAATGAAAAATGCGATTTCATTTTTAATGATTTTGAAACATTTGGATTATTAAATATCAATACACTTAATGATTTATTTTCTAATGTAGATTTAAAAAGTGAGATTATTGAAATTGTTGGCAAAGAAAAATTTTTTACTCATCTAAGGAAAGATTTATTAGATATTCATTCACGTATTGGCAATTTCTATTTACCAGTTAAAAATAATCACCGCAACGTTTATTTAGAATGTTCTTATTTAAGAAATTTTGATACTAAAGAAGTATTATTCTTATTTAAAGAAAAAGTTGAACAAAACCTTAATTATGAAAAACTATATGCCGATTCTTATAAAGATAGATTAACAGGATTATTTAATTTTAATTCCTTAAAGATTCATTTAGATACCATCCATGGTAATCGATATTTAGGATTTATGGATTTAGATGATTTTAAGAGTATTAATGATCATTATTCTCATAAAGTCGGAGATGATTTATTAATCAAAGTTGGATATGCTTTAATATCTATTGCCGATGAGAATGTTATATTCTATCGTCGTGGTGGAGATGAATTTGCTTTTATGGGCATTGATTTAACACCTTCTCAAGTCACTAAATTAATTTCTAAAATTAAAAAGGCGATTGATAATATTGAATTTAAAGATATGAAAATTAAATTCTCTATTGGTTATTCACATTATGAAGATGGCTGCGGTTTTAATGGCATTGAACTTTTACAAGCGGCTGATTTAGCGATGTATAAATCAAAAGCAGAACATCAAGGAAATGAATATTTTATTTCTTTTGATGAAATAAGAAAAATAAAAGAAACTTCATCGATTGAAAATGAAATTTCTTTATTGGCAGGACAAAGAAAAAGAAGTTAGCTTTGAAAGTTAACTTCTTTTTAGTAATTAAATTTTTAAGATAGAGCAAATATCTCTAGCAATCATAATTTCTTCATCAGTTGGAATTACAACTACTGGGATAGCACTATTAGGTGTAGAGATGATACCTTCTTTACCTAACATTGTTTCTTCGTTTGCTTTGTCATCTAATTCAACATGTAATGCTTCTTTGATTTGATCAATGACAGCTTTTCTCCAGAATGGGCCATTTTCACCAACACCTGCAGAGAAGATGATTAAATCACAACCACCAAGTCTTACATAATATTGACCGATGTAGTCTGCAATCTTACGAGCGTACATTTTAACTGCGAGTTGAGCTCTTGGGTTGCCTTCTTTAGATGCTTTTTCAACATCTCTTGTATCATTTGAGATACCTGAAATACCAAGTAAACCAGATTTCTTATTGAATTCTTGATAGATTTCTTCGCATGATTTACCAGTTTGTGTAACTAAGTAATTCATAACTGAAGCATCGATATCACCAGTTCTTGTACCCATCATAACACCTGCAAGAGGAGTTAAACCCATAGATGTAGTTACACATTTGCCATCTTTAACAGCTGCAAGTGAAGCACCTGAACCAATGTGGCATGTGATAACTTTGTTTTGACCTGGTTTTAAATATCTATTTGCTTGTTGTGATAAGTATAAGTGTGATGTACCATGAGCACCATATTTTCTTACTTTATATTGTTCATAATATTCATATGGACATGCGTACATATAATCTTCTGGTTCCATTGTTTGATGGAATGCTGTATCAAATACTGCAACGTGTCTGACACCTGGAAGAGCTTTTTTGAATGCACGATAACCAATTAAGTGAGCGCCATTATGTAATGGAGCAAGTGGAATTAATTCTTCGATTAATTTTTCTGATTCGTCGTTTAATTCGACTGAATGTGAGAAATAAGAACCACCTTGGACAATTCTATGTCCACAACCTTTAATTTCGTCTAATGATTTAACGACTCCTTCGTCAATTAATGCTTTTAAAAGCATATCGACTGCAACTGCGTGATCAAGAATAGGTAATACTGTTTTTTTCTTATCCTTGCCAGCAGGTTTAATTGCAAATTCTGCATCCTCGTGTCCAATTCTATCTGCGATACCTGAGCAAACTACTTTTTCGCTTGGCATATCAAATAATTTGAATTTTAATGAACTTGAGCCTGCATTAACTGCGATAACAATTGCCATGTTTATTTCCTCCAAAATACTTATATATCATAGTCGAATTTTTTAAAAAAGTAAATATCTTAATTAAATTATCAAAATGTTGTATACAAGTTGCGGTAATCACTCGTATAAAGAAAATCATCTTGTATACAAGTTTTGCGTTAAAAATACGATATTTTCGGCTATTTTTTACCTTAATAAAAGTATTAAAAGCATTTTTAGGACTAGTCAATTTTACTTTCTTTTGGTATAATATATTTAATTGTGGAGGAACTATATTATGGCTTATGGTTTATTATATGACTTTCTGTACGGACAAACGACGAAAGCATATGAATACTTTGGATGTCACTTTGTGAAGCAAGGAGAGACTCAAGGAGCAATATTTAGAGTTTATGCACCTCAAGCAAAAGATGTTTCAGTTATTGGTGAATTCAATTCCTGGAATCCTGGCGCTGGTAGAATGAATAGAGTCGATGAATGTGGCGTTTATGAATTATTCGTTCCTTATGTAAATGAATATCAATCATATAAATATCATGTTTTAGGCGCGGATAATGTTTGGCGCGATAAAGCAGATCCATTTGGATTCTTATCCGAATATAAACCTGGATCTTGTTCTAGAACATTCTCTTTAGAAAATTTCTTTTGGCATGATGAAGAATGGATGAAGAGAAGAAATAGAAACTTTGATGAAGCTGTTTCTATTTATGAAATGCATTTAGGCTCATGGCTTGGCATGCAAGATGGAAGATATCTTTCTTATGAAGAAATCGCCGATCATTTAATTCCATATTTACAAGAACATGGTTATACACATGTTGAAATTATGCCAATTAACCAATATCCATTCGATGGATCTTGGGGTTATCAAGCAACTGGTTTCTTCTCAGTTGATTCTCGTTATGGCAATCCAAAACAATTGATGTCATTTGTTGATAGAATGCACCAAGCTGGATTTGGAGTTATTCTTGACTTTGTCATTGTTCATTTTGCAACTGATGAATTTGGTCTTGCTAAATGGGATGGAACAAATTTATATGAAGGAACAGGTGATCAAGAAAAATCACAATGGGGCTCTTATTTATTTGATTTAGGTAAAGATCCTGTTAGAAGTTTCTTGCTTTCAAGCGTTAATTTCTTCGTTAATTATTTCCATTTTGATGGCGTTAGATTTGATGCAATTTCCAATGTTATTTATTATCATGGTGATTCTTCAAAAGGTGAAAATTCAGGTGCGATTGAATTTATTAAACGTTTAACTGGTAAAATTCATGGAGAACATCCATCAATTATGTTAATTGCAGAAGATTCTTCCGCTTATGCTGGGGTTACAAAACCTTTAGAATATGGTGGATTAGGATTTGATTATAAATGGGATTTAGGTTGGATGAATGATACTTTAAAATATTATGGAAAAGATCCAATATATAGAAAATATCATCATCACCAATTAACTTTCTCAATGGCTTATTTTTATAGCGATAATTTCATGCTTCCTTTATCACATGATGAAGTTGTTCATGGCAAGGGCACTATTATTAATAAGATGTGGGGCAACTATGATCAAAAGTTCGCTCAAATTAGAAACTTATATACATATCAATGGGCACATCCTGGTAAGAAGTTAAACTTCATGGGTAATGAACTTGCTTCATTTGATGAATGGAATGAAACTAAATCTTTACCATGGAATTTAAAATCATTTCCAAAACATGATTCTATATCAAGATTAACAAGAGATTTAAATTTAATTTATAAAGCGGAAAAGGCGATGCATTTTGAAGAACATAATCCTGCACATTTCCAATGGTTAATGGCAGATAATGCTGATCAATCAATGTATGCTTTCAAAAGACAAGTCGGTGATGAAACATTAATCTTTGTCTTTAATATGACTCCTTATTATTATGAAAATTATGATTTAGGAGTAACTGAAGAAGGCGAATATGTAGAAATCTTTAACTCAGATAAAGATGTCTATGGTGGTTATAACCAATACAATGGTTTACCATTAACTGCTCAAGAAGGTTGGTGTTTTAATCAAAGATATAAAATTACAATCAAGATTGCTTCATTTGGTGCGATGATCTTTAAACATGTCACTAAACGTGAAGAAACCAAGGTTGAAGAAAAAGTTGTTGAAAAAGAAACTAAAGTCGCTTCAACAACAAAAGAAAAAGTAATTAAGAAGGGTAATAAAACAAAATAAAATTTTAGGGGTAAATCAAAATGTTTGAAAATAAAGAAGTATTTAAAAAAGAGTTCCAAAATCGTTGTATTACAAAATACGGAAATGATATGACAAAATGCCATATTACAGAATTATACGATGTATTAGGAACTATGGTTCGTGATGCAATGGCAGTCGATTGGAAAGCAAGTAAAGAATATGTCCAATCACATAAAGAAAAACAATTAGTCTATTTCTCAATGGAATTCTTAATTGGTAGATTACTTGTTAACAATATGCAAAATTTAGGTATTTACCAAGTTGCAAAAGAAGGCCTTGCAGATTTAGGTATTAATATTCATGATCTTGAAGAACAAGAATCTGATGCTGGTTTAGGAAATGGTGGTTTAGGTAGACTTGCTGCATGTTTCTTAGATTCTATCGCATCATTAGGTTATCCAGGACATGGTAACTGTATCAGATATGAATATGGTTTCTTTAAACAAAAGATTGTTGATGGAAAACAAATTGAAGTTCCAGATCAATGGTTAGCAAACCCATATGTTTGGGAAATTAAAAAACCAAAGCATGCAGTAGAAGTTAAATTCTATGGTCAAGCTGAAACATATCAAGATGTTGATGGCTGTGTCAGAAGTAGAACAGTTAACGCAATGGTCGTTAAAGCAGTTCCATATGATGTACCAGTAGTTGGTTATGATAACAAAGTTGTTAATACTTTAAGATTATGGTCAGCAGAACCAACAGAAGATAAATTACCTGCAGATATGTCATTTGATCAATATTTACAAGCAATTAAAGAAATTTGCCATGGTTTATATCCAGATGATTCAACAGAACATGGTCGTATTTTAAGATTAAGACAACAATATTTCTTAGTATCAAGTGGTCTTCAATCAATGATCAGAGGACATAAGAGAGTATATGGTACTTTAAAGAATATGTCTGAAAAATTCGTCTTCCAATTAAATGATACACACCCAATTTTAGCTATTCCTGAATTGATGAGATTATTAATGGATGAACACGGATTTGGTTGGGATGATGCTTGGGAACAAGTTACACATATGATGGCTTATACAAACCATACAATTATGGCTGAAGCTTTAGAAAAATGGCCTGTTTCTTATGTTTCTAACTTATTACCACGTGTTTATATGATTATTGAAGAAATTGATCGCCGTTTCATTCTCGAATTAAGAGCGAAAGGTTATGACGATGAATTCATTAACAAAGTAAGAATTATCCGCGATGGTATGATTAGAATGACTAACTTAGGTATTCATGCTTCATTCAGCGTCAATGGTGTTGCAAAATTACATACAGAAATTTGCTGCCGTGATACATTCAAAGAATTCTATCAATTATATCCTCAAAAATTTAATAACAAAACAAACGGTATTACTCATAGAAGATGGTTCTTAAATTCAGATCCTAAACTTGCTGATTTAGTTACTTCTAAAATTGGTAAAGAATGGATTACATCTCCAGATAAATTAAGCGATTTTAAAGCATATGTTGATGATGCAAAGATTCAAAAAGATTTCTTAGCGATTAAACGTGAAAACAAAGTCGTTTTAGCAAAATATGTCAAAGAACATTTCGATATCGATTTAGATTTAGATTCAGTATTTGATGTTCAAGTTAAGAGATTACATGCTTATAAACGTCAATTAATGAACGTCTTTAGAATTATGTATTTCTACTTCAAGATGAAAGAAGATCCATCATTTAGAATTATTCCTCATACATATATCTTTGGCGCAAAAGCTGCTCCTTCATATTATTATGCAAAGAAGATTATTCAATTAATTAATGCAGTCGCAAATAAGGTTAATAATGACCCAGAAATTTCTAAATACATGAAGGTTGTCTTTATTGAAAACTATGGTGTCTCTTTAGCGGAAATTATTATTCCTGCTGCAGATGTTTCAGAACAAATCTCTTTAGCAGGTAAAGAAGCTTCTGGTACATCAAATATGAAATTCATGATCAATGGTGCTTTAACATTAGGTACATTAGATGGTGCAAACGTTGAAATTGATCAATTAGTTGGTGAAGATAACGATGTTATCTTTGGTTTAAAGACTCCTGAAGTTGAAGAAATCAAACGTAATGGTACATATTCTCCATGGGATTTATATCATTCAAAACCATATATCAAACAAATTATGGATTCACTTGTAAATGGTACATGGCATCAAAATCACGACGAATTTAGAGCGATTTTCGATGAAATGATGTATCGTAACGATGAATATTTATCTTTACTTGACTTAGATAGCTATATTGAAGGTTCATTAAAGATGGATGAAAAATTCCAAGACAAACAAGGTTGGGCAAAATCTTGCTTAATCAATGTCGCTAACGCAGGTTATTTCTCATCAGATAGAACAATTCAACAATATGTTGATGATATCTGGCATTTAAATAAAATCAAATTAAAATAATGCAATTTAAAGGACTTACGTGCTGCGTAAGTCCTTTTTGAATACTTTTTATTATGAAGGTCTAATTTATTTAATATAAGACAATAAATCATCTTTAGAAGTGATAGAGTAAGTAGTTTGTTGATCATTATCTAATATAGTTAAAGTAGAACTTTGAATATCGTTTCTATAATATAGATAAATATCTTTTTTGACGTCTTCTAAATAGGAATATAATAAAGAATCATTTAATGAATAATTAATTAGATATTCACTTGAAGAAAGTGAATTAACTTTATCATTTGTTTGATAATTAAATTGATACATTTTAGTTCCATCGTAAGAAATAGAATTTAAATCATTAACTACATAATAATTAGAAGCAGTGATCTTATTTGATAGAGTTAAATTTAAACGATTATCATCAAAATATAAAGAAGAGGAATATTCTAAAGTATCTTTTAAAATACCTTTTTGATACATTAAGATAGTGGCAGAATATACATTTGTATTTAAATTATTGTTAGTGGCATAATTGATATAATTATTATAATCTGCGTAATAAATAATTATTTCATTGGATTTAATATAATCTATCAATTTAGGACGGATAATTTCACAACTTGAACAACCTACTTCACCTATTACTAAGATGAAGTCTTTTTTTAATTTAAAGTGATTTTCTAAATCATTTTTATTTAAATAGATAAATGAATCAATATCTTTAATTCTTTCTATCTTTAATTTATTATTTGAAGAACATCCAAAAAGAGGAGTTAAACATAATAAGATTAATAATTGCTTAATTAATTTTTTCATTTAAAATCCTCCTATTGAAATATTATAAATAAAAGTAAAATGAATTAAAAGAAAAAGGACGTTCACAATAAACGCCCTTAGTAATTAATTTAATTTAAATTAGTCTTCGAATCTGTATTTTTTGAAAGCGTGTAAACCTTCGAATACTGCTTCTTCGCCTAATTCATCTTCAATTCTTAATAATTGGTTGTATTTAGCCATTCTATCTGTTCTTGAAGCTGAACCTGTTTTGATTTGTCCTGCATTAACTGCAACTGATAAATCAGCGATTGTTGTATCTTCTGTTTCACCAGATCTATGAGATACCATGCATGTATAACCATTTGTTTGAGCCATACGGATTGTATCTAATGTTTCTGTTAATGTACCAATTTGGTTAACTTTAATTAATACTGAGTTACCAACGTGGTTGACAATACCTTTTCTTAAGAAGTCTTTGTTTGTAACGAATAGGTCATCACCAACTAATTGGATCTTGTCGCCTAATTCTTTTGTTAATTTAGCCCAGCCTTCCCAGTCTGATTCTGCTAAACCATCTTCGATTGTAATGATTGGGTATGTTTCAATCATTTCTTTATACCAAGCAATTAAACCATCAGCTGTATATTCGCCTTGGCCTGATTTCTTTAATGTATATTTCTTTGTTTCTGCATCATAGAATTCACTAGAAGCAACGTCCATTCCTAAGAAAATTTGTTTTCCTGGAACATAACCAGCATTCTTAATAGCTTCCATAATTAATTCTAATGGTTCTGTGTTACCTTCTTTACATGATGGAGCGAAACCACCTTCGTCACCAACACCTGTTTCGTAACCTTTTTTCTTTAAAACTGATTTTAAAGCATGGAATGTTTCAACGCCAGCTCTTAAAGCTTCATGGAATGTATCAAAACCAGCTGGAATGATGAAGAATTCTTGGAAGTCAACAGTTGAGTCTGCGTGAGCACCGCCGTTAACAACGTTCATCATTGGAGTAGGTAATACTTTTGCGTTCATTCCACCGATGTATTTATAAAGTGGGATGTTATAGTATGCTGCAGCTGCGTGAGCACATGCTAATGAAACACCTAAAGTAGCGTTAGCGCCTAAATTCTTTTTGAATGGTGTACCATCTAATGCTAATAATTTGTTATCGATACCGACTTGGTCATCTGCACATAAACCAATCATTGCAGGAGCGATGATTTCGTTTACATTCTTAACAGCTTTTAAGACACCTTTTCCATTGTATCTTGTTTTGTCGCCATCTCTTAATTCTAATGCTTCTGATTCACCTGTTGAAGCACCACTTGGAACAATTGCTCTACCTTTTGTACCATTTTCTAAAGTAACTTCTACTTCAACTGTAGGATTACCTCTAGAATCTAATACTTCACGAGCGTAAACTTTAACAATTTTTGTCATTTTAATATTAATCTCCTTTGTTATTTCTAACACTTGCATTTTAGCATATTTATATTATTTATTTCAATAAATAAGGAAATAAATCAATAAAATTAAATCAATAATATTTTGGATGTTTTTGAGTGATTAATTTTAAAAAATAAAAAAATAAATTTAACCACTTTGAGAAAATAATGATAATAAATTAGATATATTTAATACTCAATAAAGCGATAATGGACACTTTTTTACTATTTATATTATTTCTACTTTTTTAATGTAAAAATATGCACGCTTTAAAGCTGCATAAGGAGGAAATATATGAATAAAAATACAGGGAGAGTAAAAGATATTTTTGACTTGTATAAAGCTAAATTATCAAAAATTGTTAAAGAAGGAACATATAAAGAAATTGCCCATTCTTTAAATGATTCACAATTTGCGACTTTAGAATCGAACAAGACTATGAATGATTATTTAATATCATCATCCAAAGGATTAGATCCAGATGCTTTATATATCAATCATGTTGATTTTTGTTTATCTTTATTAACAAGTGAAGAAAGAATTATTTTATTTAATGACTTCGTCGTTAATAAAGATGATTTATGGTATACCCATAAGTGGTCAAGATCAACTTTTTATCGTATCCGTAGTAACGCGATTGATAAGTTTGTTAGATACTATGGAAAGAAAGGAAGATAGAACTTTTAGCCTAAATTATTAAATAAAAGTTTATAAGCATTGTAAAAAACGTTGTGATAATAACTTTTTCACTTTTATAAGTAAACTTTATTATTTTATTTATTGAGTATTTAACCTTTTATTTTAAAATATTAATATAGAAGACTTTATTTGAGTTGATTTATGAGTAATATGTAAGTATTAGATAACTTTTTTTATTAAGAAAAGATTTTAAAGATTTAAATCGGCACTAAAGTTACTATAGTATTAAAAAAGTAATGATGTTAATTTTGAAGTTGAATTTTTTGATGAAGATTCAATACAATTAATTATTTAATATTACGAGAGGTAAAAATATGAGAGTTTATATTCCATTAAACAAAAAAGGAATTGAAGAATTAGAAGCATTGTACGAAGATGAAACGGAAAATTTGAAAATAGTACAATTTTCCGCTGAGGATTATTTCTTTTTAGAAGAGAAAAAATATATTGATTTTTTAAATGTTGAATGTAATGTAATTATTGATTTATATGAAGATGAAGATAT
>CAVJGK010000033.1:0-13814 GCA_963648895.1 Lachnospiraceae bacterium
TGGTGCATTTGCATATGGATCATTAAGCATATATGTATGGTTTGATGGAACAGATTATGCATGTACCAATGCAATCTTTAGCCAAAAAGTAACATTTAAATAAATGCTTATTTATATAATAAATAACCAAAGTATAGTGAATTGAACAAAAAAGTACTCTGAAAGATGCTTACAAAACTAGATAAATGTTCAATTCACTTTACTTTTGCTATCGATTTTAATAAAATTACTATGTTACAGTGGATTATTGTAATTAATTTTCTTAAAGATTGAAAATCTACACTCAACTTATGAAGGAGGGGGTTACAATTAAACAAAGTATTATCGACAAATATTATCGTTATTCGATAAGAAAAAAAGTAACAACTAGAGCTTTAATAGTTTTAGGTACAATTATCGCGTTAATTGTGTTCCTCACTTATTATGGAACACAAGTAGGTAATTTCGTCATTAGTATTAAAGGTATGTACGATGCCGGTATATCACTATATGACAACTCAAGCGAGAAACAACTTACTACTAGACTTGTAGCTCAACCATTAAGCAAAGGTATTGATACTGATTATTCTTATATACCTAACGATATAGGATCTATAGAAGGATCACACAATGCCGAAGATGGCAAATATCTAGCTTATACATTCTATCTTGTCAATTCAGGTACGATTGATTGCAATGTTAGAATGGAAATGTCACTTACAGACACTAGAAAAGATATTGATAAGATACTCAGAGTCTTAATTATCAAAGATAGTGATTATAAACAAGATGGTACAGTATATGCTGCTCCTAAAGATGATGGTACACCAGAAACTGTCACAGATGGAACATATGACTATGGCCAAACAGTGCCATTTGTAGGTAACCAAGTATTATCTACAGATTATACTGATTTCCAAGTAGGTGAAGTATATAAGTTTACTATTGTAATGTGGCTTGACGGATGGGATTCCGATGAAAGCCAAAGCATGCTCGGAGGAGCTATAAAAACTCAACTTAACTTTAGCGTATATTAATACCTAAACAACTAACAATACAAATTAATCTAATATAAAGGCTATCATGCCTTTTAGATATGTATTATTTGGAGAGTGATGATATGGATGAAATAAAAGAAGAAACAAATACTAAGAAAGTAAACGTCAAAAAAATCTTAAAGATTGTTGGTGATGTAGTTTTTGGTGTTGTTGTAATCTTTGTCCTCTTTGTTGCAATTACTAATTTAAAATCTAAATCTTCAGGCGGTATACCAAATATCTTTGGATATGGATATATGAATGTATTATCTGATTCTATGAACGGAGATCAAGAAGATTCTTTCAAAAAGAATGATCTTATCTTTGTTAAAATGTTATCTGGAGATGATAGAAAAAATCTTAAAGTTGGAGATATCATTACTTATTCAGGTACTCTAGAAGGAACAACTCAAACAGGATTAATCTCACACAGAATTATTTCCGCGACAACTGTTGGTAATCAAACTTTATATGTCACTCAAGGTGACAACCCTAATGCTAAATTAGGATCTACAGAAGGTAAAGCTACAGTTTACTCTGATGAAGTTCTTGCAGTTTATACTGGTAAATGGTCTGGTGCAGGTGCAGTCTTTGCTTGGTTTGGTTCTAGCGTTGGTTTCTTTGTTGTAGTTGTTGGTCCATGTTTAATATTCTTAATTTATGAAATTATTAGTTTTACTAAAACATTATTAGTTTATAAACAAGAAAAACAAATGGATTCTATTACTAGTAATTTAGATCCAATACAACAACAAATTAACAATAGAAAACAAGCTTTAGATGCATTAGTAAAAGATGGTTCTTTAACTAAAGAACAAGCTGATGCTAGCTTACAAAAATACATACAAAAATTATTAGATAGTGAAGATAACAAATAGTTATCGAAAGGAATAAAAAGAATATGAAAAATAAATTGAAAGGGAAATTTTTATTATCAATTGCTACATTATCTTTAGCGTTAGTTTCTTCAGTTGGTAGTACATTTGCTTGGTTCTTAATTTCTGAAAAAGCTGATTTAACAGGTTTAGATATCCAAGTTACAACAGGTTCATCTGTTTTATTAAAAGATGAAGATAAATCTACTTCTGAACAAGAAATTTATTCTAAAACTTTTGATATTAAAAATAGTAATGATGCTAAATGGGATCTTATTAAACCTAAAACAGTTACTGGTGCAACAACTGATGGCGCTGAAAGTGGTAAGGCCGCGACTATGACCATTAGCGATACTACTAAATTATATGAAGCATTTGAAAAGGTTAATATTTCAAATACTGTTTCAACAAAAAAATGGGCATATGATGCTTTACCAAATAACATAACTGCATTTTCTAATACTCATGTATATGGAACTACTTCTGCAACACCTGGTACAACAGACAATATTGCATATTTCTATAAAATTGATTTCAAATATAGAGTTTCTGCTGGTTACGATGTAAATATCGCTATTACAAAAGATTCTGTTAAAGTAACTAATGAAAAAGAAGAAAAATTAACTACAGGCGAAGATACACAAACTATTGATAAAGTTATAAGAGTTGCATTCCAAGATAATAAAGCAAAAACTGCTTCAGTCTATAGAATTGCAAAAACTACAGAAACTGATTACAACAAACAACAAATTAATAGTTTAATTGAAGGCGCTACATTAGATGGTGACCAATATAACTGTACTTTATTAAGTGATAAGAATAAACATAAAGTATCTGAACCTACTGATGCAACATATTCAAAAGATAACGCATTCTATTATGGTACTACTTCTATGTATGTTTGGTATGATGGAACAGATAAAGCATGTTCTAATGCTGTATTTAAACAAACATGTACATTTGGTGTTACTTTCACTGCAGTTGAACAAGCAACTACTACAACTGGTGCTTAATAAAACAAAACAATCTTACAAGTTATTAGGATATAATTTCTAATAACTTTACATTTTTAATTTAAATTATAAGGAGGGATTCAAAAATGAATGAATTCGCCCAATATTATTTGGAATTCATGTATAACGTATGGAAACAATTTTGTAATTTTTTCGTCTACTTATATAATGCATTCGCAGATATCTTAGTTAGAAATCATATAACTAATTTCAATTTAATTGGTTCTTATTCATCTACATTTACTGTCGTATCTTGGATATTATTTGTCCTTATTGATGGTATTACATTAGCTTTCTTTGTACTTTTAATCATTAAGATTGTACAAATCTTAAGAAGATGGTTAAAATTCAGAAAGAAAGAAGTAGATAAAGAAGACTTATTATTTGAAATCGCTAACTTAAAACAAGAAGTTAAGCGTATGACAAAAGAAAAGGATAAGATCTTATCTTTAAGACTTGGTAGTTTTGGAGATAGAGATATTATTGATGGAGACGATCTTGTCAGTGAAAAAGAACTTGGCAATGTTTCTTCTTCCTTAACTACTGAAGGCTTAGAAGGCCTTGTTGGTAACGAAGTATCTGAAAAGAAAGAAGAAGACAATGGACATAGATTTGCTAAACTTGATTTAGTTGATGAAAAATACAAAGATGGCATGTATTTAGTAAATATGTCAAGTGATGATATGATTGGTTTACCAGAAATAGTTGATAAATTTGTTAACTATGCTGCTAGCCAATTACACTTATATTATTCTAAGAAGATTATTTCTAAATTCCTTGCAGGTTTAGGAACATCTAAGATTATTATCTTAGAAGGTATCTCTGGTACAGGTAAAACTTCCTTACCATATGCTTTCTCAAGATTTATGAAGAACCAAGCATCTATCGTTTCAGTTCAACCTTCATGGAGAGATAGAACTGAAATCTTAGGTTATTTAAATGAATTTACTAAGAAGTTTAATGAAACTGACTTCTTAAAATCATTATATGAAGCTTCATATAGAGAAGATGTTAACTTCATCGTATTAGATGAATTAAACTTAGCTCGTATTGAATATTACTTCGCAGAATTCTTATCCATCATGGAAATGCCTGATAAGAGTGAATGGAGAATTGATTTAGTTCCAACACAATTAGAATCAGATCCAAAACACTTAGTTGATGGCAAATTAATTATTCCACAAAATGTTTGGTACATTGGTACCGCTAACAAAGATGACTCTACATTCACAATTACTGATAAAGTCTATGATAGAGCGGTAACTCTTTATTTAAATGAAAGAGCTAAATACTTTGATGCACCATTCACCGAACCTATTAACTTATCATATGATTACTTACAAAAGTTATTTGAAGATGCAGCTCAAGCACATCCAATCTCATTAAAGAGCTTAGACTCTATTGAAAAGATTGATATATACGTACAAGACAACTTTAAAATTGCATTTGGTAACCGTATTTTAAAACAAATTAAATTATATGTTCCAATCTTCGTTGCATGTGGTAACACAGAATTAGAAGGTTTGGACTACATGATCTGTACAAAGATCTTTAAGAAGTTCGAAGCATTGAACTTACCATTCTTAAAATCAGAATTAGAAGGTTTAATCGCTTTACTTCAAAAATTATTTGGTAAAGACGCATTTGGAGAATCAATCGCATACTTACGTGATTTATTAAAACTTGCATCTTAGTGAGCGAGGTAGATTATGGCAGAGAATGTTGAAAAAGAATATTATAAAGATATATTAGAATTGATCGACCAAAAGTCTCAAGATTCTTTCTATCAAGAAATGCTTAACGCCATTAAAGGTGGTAAGCTAGAGGTCTATCAAAAAAGAACTCGTCAACAATTAACATTTGATGCAACATGGATTAAAGTTATTAAAGATAACTTAAATTATGTTGAAGCAATTGTTAGAAATCCAAGAAACTTTATGGAAGCGAACGAAGAAGTTACTCCAATTCAAAGAGCGAAAAAGATTAACTCTCGTTCCGTCCAACACTTATCAAGCCATGTACAAAATGTTCAAGAAATAAGAAAAGATGGAACTATTGTTCCTTCTAAGTTATTATCCACAACATATGAAGATACAATCATCATCTATGAAAATAGATTTGTCATGACTTTAATCAATAAACTTGCAGCTTTTATTGAATTAAGATATACATCAATTATTGATTCAGTTAAGTCATATCAAAAAGATCATTTAAATGCTAAATCAACATTTAAATGGAGAAATTATGATATTGAAGCAACTATTGATTTAAGTGTTAAAAATGAAATCACTGATGAAATTTCTAAAAAGAACCAAGAATTATTACAAGATATAGAAACAATTAGAAACTATATCCGTGGCTTTATGAACTCTGCATTCTATGTTGAATTAAAGAGAAATTCTAAACCAGTAGTTCCACCTATTTTGAAGACTAATATTATTCAAGGTAGTGTCAACTACAATTCATGTTTAAAATTATGGCAATTCTTAGATAGTTATCGTCAACTTGGTATTGACCTTGACTTAATGGATAAAGACCTTACTTTTGATAATGACTTTATTCAAGATGTATGCGATATGTTCATCTTAAATTATTCACTTATTACAACTAATCAAATTGATAGAAGTGAAACATATGAACTCTTACCATATAAATATAAGAAAGAAAAGGCTCCTATCAATGTTAGAAACCTTATCGCAGGCGATCATGATAAATTAGAAGGTAAGGATTTAGAAGATCCTACTATTTCTGAATATTTTTATAATCGTACTAAAAAGAAATACAAATCAGATTTTACCAAAGATGTAAACGCTGGTATTTCGTATAATAAATCTTTCGTATCCGTCTATAGACGTATGCTCAAGATTGAAAATGGTATCCAAAAAGAAATTATTGAATCTTTAGAAGAAAAGATACCAGAAACTGGTTCTTATGAAGAACAAAGACAAGCAAGATATAAATATCTCAAACGTGTTAGATCAATGTATAAAACTATCATTTATCTAAAGAAACAAGATTTAATGAAGATGGAACAAAAGCTTAAGAAAGCTGAAAGAGATCTCGCTAAATTTGAAGAAGAAGATAGAAAGTATCTTGAAGAACTTAAAGCTAAGAGAGAAGAACAATTACGTCTTTATCAACTTCAAAAACGCCTTGAAGAAGGAGAAGTTGTTGAAGATAGTGAATTACCTAAAGAAGAAGTTCCACCAACTGAAGAAACTCCTGTTGTTGAAGAAACTCCAGCTAATGAAGAAGAATCAACTAACAAGATTGATAAATACGCACACTTACGTAACGCTAAAAGAGGTAAGGGTGGTAAAGAAGTACGTGTTCCTTCATTCAAAGAATTACAAAAAGCAAATCAACAAGAAGATGACGTTCCTACTTCCGAAGAACAATCCCCAGAAATTGTTACTCCAGTAGAAGAACAAACTAATGTTGAAGAAGCACCTGTAATTAATGAAGAATCTACTGAAAGTTCAGAAACACCTGTAGTTGAAGAAGAAGAAGTTACTCCAGTAGAAGAAACACCTGCTGAAGAAGAACACAAAGGTCCTATCACTAATAAATACGCACACTTACGTAAGATTTCTCAAGGTAGAAAAGGTGGTAAAGAATCACGTGTTCCTTCATTTAAGGAATTACAAGCTCTCAATGAAGCAAATAAACTAGCACAAGCTCAACAAGAAAGCGAAGAAGAATTAACTCCAGTTGTTGAAGAAACACCTGTAGTTGAAGAAACTCCAAAAGAAGTTGTTGAACCAATCATTATTCCAGAAGTTGAACAAACTCCTGAAGTTGAAGAAGAACCTTCAACTGAAGTAGAAGTAGAAGCAACTCCAGCAGTAGAAGAAACATCTACTGATACTGAAGAAGAACCTTCTGAAGAATCAAAGAATGATTATTCATTCTTACGTGGTGGAAGACGTAACGGAAAAGAAAAACGTGTTCCTTCATTCAAAGAACTTGCTGCAATGAGAAAAGCTCAAGAAGGTGAAACACCTGCTGAAGAAGTAGAACAATCTCCAACAAGTGAAGAACCTAATATTGAAGAAACACCTGTTACTGAAGCAGAAGAAACTCCAGAAGAAGTTGTTGAACCAATAATGGAAGAAACACCTACTGAAGAAGAACATTCTCATGAAGATGAAGTTACTACTTTAGAAGAAGATTTCCCTGTTGAAGATGAACAAGAAGATGTTCCAACTCCAGAAGATGTACAACCTACAGAAGAAGTAGAAGAAGCTACACCTATTGATGAAAATCAAGATGTAGATACTCCTACAGTTATTCCTTATTTGGAAGAAGAAACTCCAGTAGAAGAAGAACCAGTAGTAGAAGAAACACCTACTGAGGAAGAACCTACTAGTGGAGAAGAAACTCCAGAAGTTGAAATTGTTCCTGAAGTTGAACAACCTGAAGAATCTAGTGAAGAATCAAAGAATGATTATTCCTTCTTACATGGTGGAAAACATAATGGTAAAGAAAAACGTGTACCATCATTTAAAGAACTTCAAGCATTAAAAGATGCAAAAGAAGGTAATGAGAATGTAGATCATTGTTTACCTACAGAAGTAAAGGAAAAACCTACTGTTGATAATGAAACTAGAAAGAATGCTAGATTTATAGCGTTAAGAAATGCTTCTAAAGGTAAACAAGGTAGAGAAACAAAAGTTCCTAGCTTTAAAGATTTAAATAAGAAGTAAATATGAAATTAAATAAGAAACAAGTTAAAAAACTAATAGGTTATATATTACTTGGTATTATAATAGCCTTAATCGTTTATATCGTTATTAAAGTAATTATAGGACTTGTTACAAATACTCCTCCATGTATCTTCAATCATTACTTCATGGTAGTCGCTACTAATTCAATGGAAGGTACAATCAATGTAGGAGAAATGGTCATTGTAAGAAAGGTAGATTTTTCTTCAATCAATGTTGATGATATAATCTCCTTTTATTGCATTGATAAATCACAAGCGATTTATGGTGAAGTTATCACTCATAGAGTTATCGGCATTGACAACGTTGTTAATGGTCTAATAACTAAGGGTGATAATAATCTAG
Organism: Lachnospiraceae bacterium; assembly: GCA_963648895.1. Classification (GTDB taxonomy): domain Bacteria; phylum Bacillota_I; class Bacilli_A; order RFN20; family CAG-449; genus UBA3210. The sequence goes on from CAVJGK010000033.1 coordinate 7,974, forward strand.
TCCAAGATAGTTATATGGTATATTCAGATAACTTCCTTGGAAAGGTAGTCGCGATAAATCCATTTATTGGACAAGTGTTTAGCTTTTTTAAATCATCCAATATTACAATATTCTTAATTATCTTTGTTATTTTATTCGCAATTGTGGGAATGGAAATAAAAAATATCCTTATATTAAAAGATAAGATTAAGAAAGAGAAAGAAATAGAAAAAGCAAAAGAAGAAATATTAAAGGAAATAAAGAAAGAAGATAACCATGAAGAAGACTAGTGCAATAGTATGCTTAATTGTTTCGATAGTCACTGCAGTTATTATAACTGTGGGTTATTTTCTTATTATCAATTCCGTCATCGAAGAAAATGGAAAAAAGAACATTAATGAAATTACTGCTCAAACTTCCACTTATATCAATGCATATACAAAGAATAATTATGATGAAGTAACAAATTATATTACATCTTATTCTCTTGAGGCAAATGAAACATCTTTAGATACTCTCTATTCAAGATTTAATAAAGATGGTTTCTATGGTTTTGGTTATTATGATTCTTCAACAGGAAGTTATACATTAAAAACTTCTTCTGAAGAAACTACTACTAATACATTTAGACAAGATAAGATCAATATAGGCGATAGAGTCTATCAACAAAAGATTTCTATTCTTGATTCGACCAATATCTTTGTAAGCCCAAGAACTGAAGAAACAATCATATTTTATAATTTTGCTTCTGAAAGTAATTCTCATTTATTCGCAATTGAATCATTTAATACTTTTAAAGAAGTTTTAGTTAATGGTTTAGGTAAAGACTATAATCCTTCATATTTAATTATGACAAAGAATTCTTATATAGTCGCGAATACATTTGATGATACTATGACTTATTATTCTGGTTTCTTCGAAACATATTCAGATATTAATAGTCTTAATTCATACATCGATAGCTGTGTTAATAAAACAGGATTAGTAACTATTAAAGGAAATAAATATTTAATATCACACGCGTCATTACTTGATAATACTTATTCAAACGATTCATTAAGTATTTATGCTTTAGTTAGTGATAATTATATTTCTAATTATTATCGTGCAGTAAGATATACTACCTACATCTATGGAGGCTGTATGATTCTTGTTGCAATCTTATTCACTGTTTCATTATTATCAGTCTATAATGTCATGAAAAAGAAGAATTCTAAATTAACCGCAGACTTTAAAGATGATATCCATTACGTATTAGTCTTAAATAAGAATGCAAAAGTCATTTCCATGAATAAGAAATTTTCCTCACTTGGAGTAAGATCTTCTTATTTAGGTGGATTTGAAATATTAGAATTAAATGGCAATGCAAATTTAATTGATAAATTGTTAAATGATTATCCTTCATTAACCATGAAGGTCAATGATAAATTAGGAGTGACAAAGAATATTAAATTCACCATTCTTAAATTAGGCCGTGGTTATCAATTAGTTGGTGAAGAATTACAAGATGAAGTAAATGTTGTTTCAACAATTATTTCTAATTCAAAACAAGAAGAATCACAACAAGAAGCTTACATTGATGACATATATGGAATATATAACATTAAATGTTTAATCCATACATTAAATGATTATTTACAAGATTCATCATTAGATACAACAAATAAATATTTAGTTTATGTTGGTAATAAGAAAGAAGAAGAATTATCTAGACTATATGGTGAAAAAATTCTATCTTTAATCAATATTGAAATCTTAAATAAATTAAAATTATTACTTGGTAAAGATGCGAAGATCTTTAATATCAAAGATAACAATTTCGCATTCATCTATACTTTCAAAGATAATTATCACGATATGACAAAAACCTTCACTAAGTTTGATAACGAAATGAAGAAACCTACCAAGATTTTATCTCAAGAAATGGACTTACAAGTAATATTTGGTTTATATCCTTTATCACTTATAAGGGGAGACCATACTAACCCACTTAGTATCATCGACAAGGTTAGACTTGCTTGCGATAACGCGAAAAATGTTAAAGACCGTAGTTATAAAATCTATGATGAAGGTCTTGCAGAAATCTATTCTAAAGACATTCGTATCGCAGATGATATTAAAAATGGTTTAGCAAAAGGTGAATTTGAGACAGTATTCCAACCTAACTATTCATTAAAAGACGATAAGGTCAACGGCTTTGAATGTTTAATTAGATGGAACAATCCTAAATACAAATATGAATCTCCTCTCACATATATTACAGTCGCAGAGAAGACTGGCTTAATTAATGACATTGGTTTATTTACATTAAAAGAATCATTTAAATTAATGAAAGAGTTAAATGATCCTTACTTACATGTATCGGTCAACGTATCACCTGCACAATTAGCCCAAAGAGGATTTACTCAAAAGCTATTAAATATGTATAAAGAATATGGTGTTCCTTATTCTGCAGTATGTGTAGAAATTACTGAAACTTACTTAATTGACTCAATGGAAGAAGTTAACTCTAAGTTAGAATATTTAAGATCATTTGGTGTTAAAGTTTATCTAGATGACTTCGGTATGGGATTCTCTTCATTAAAATATTTAGGAGAATTACCAGTTGATGTTATTAAACTCGATAAGGAATTTATCGATGGCATTAAGACAAATAAATCATATCGTTCGATTGTTACAAACATTATTAATATCGCGAATGATTTAGGATTACAAGTTGTTGCAGAAGGTGTTGAAGACGATTATGAAATTCAATTCTTAGAAGCACGTAATTGTACAAATATCCAAGGCTATTACTTCTCAAAACCTGTTAATAGAGAAAATGCTAAAAAAGCATTATCAATCAAAAGAAAAAAGGAGGTTAAATAATTATGAGATTTTTAAGTGAAGAAACTGGTGTCCAAGCAGGCAATCCAGTATTCGTAGTTGTAATTGTCGTAGTTATTCTAATTTTATCCGGATTACTTGTTTGGTCAATCATTCGTGAATTCAAACGTGTTAAAGCTGAAAGATTAAATAAGAAAGTTGATCTTGGCTTAATGACAAAAAAAGGTGTCATGCAAGCTTTAGATTCATTTATTAAAACTTATCGTTTATCAAAAGAAGCCAGCGTATTCATCTTTGAATTAACCAACGCGAATGAATTACAAGAATCATTTGGTGAAAAAAACGCGATGATCTTAAGAGAACACTTAGTTCAAAACGTTATTAACATTCTCCCAAAGAATGGTATATTTGCAGAATACAATGAAGATTCTGATTCATATATTATTCTATTAAGAGGACAAATCTCAAAAGAAAAATTATTACATTTCGCAGATTTATTAGTTGATACAATTGAAAAACCAATTGAAGTCACTGGTATGAACGTTGAAACAAGTTTCTCATGCAATGTCGGTATTTCTTTCTATCCTTCTCATGCAGTATCTGCTGAAGATTTAGTATCTAAAGCTGATTTAGCTTTATATATGAACCATAAGTTAGAAAATAAGAGATATGCAGTTTATTCATCACAATTTGATGAAACTGAAAAAGAAAATGTTGCTTACTACAATGAAATTAGATCAGCGATTAAGAAACAAGAATTCACTTTATATTATCAACCAATGGTTGATTATTCAAAGAATCAAATTGTTTCTTACGAAGCTTTAATTAGATGGGAACATCCAACATTAGGTTTATTATCTCCAAACAAGTTCTTAAGCGTTTTAGAAAATTCAGGCGATATCATTTGGGTTGGTAAATGGGAAATAACCGCGATTTGCTTATTCTACAATGAAAACTCAAGTTTATTTAAGAAGAACAATATCTTCTTCAGTGTTAACTTATCGATTAAACAATTATTAAATACTAACGTAGTTAATGAATTTACCGATATCTGTAAGAAGAATAATGTTCCTACAAGCGCAATATGTATTGAAATTGAAGAATATGCTTTATATGAAAAATATAAAACTATTGAAGATACATTAAATTCATTTAGAAAGAATGGATTTAAAGTCGCAGTTGATCACTTCGGCTTAGATTCAAATAACATTATGAAACTTGAAAAACGTGATGTTAATATGATTAAGATTACATCTGATGATTTATTAGAAGGTAAAGAATCATTTGTTAATAGAAAAATCAATGAAATGCTTGTTGAAACATGTTCTCAACACAAGATTGATATTTGTTCATTAAAGGTTGAAGATAAAGAATCTATTGATTATATGATAGAACATGGAGTTAAATACTTCCAAGGCTATTATATAGGCGCACCAATGGATAAAGAAGCATCAGTTAATTTCTTAAAAGAAAATAACTGGAAAAAATAATATCTAAGGATTAGGGAGAAATCTCTAATCCTTTTTTATACTCTTAATCAACTAAAGCGAAATCACTATAAAAAAGTGCGATTTCGCTCATGATGATATTGAAATATAGTATAAATCACCTTTAAATATACTTGTAGGGCGAAATCACTATAAAAAAGTGCGATTTCGTTTTGGATGGTTACAATATGATTGGAAGAAAAAAAGAAATTAATGAATTGATGGATTTATATAATGGTAATAAAACAGAGTTTGTCGTAGTCTATGGAAGATATGGAGTTGGTAAAACTTATCTTGTTAACCAAGTCTTTAAAGATAAGTTCTTGTTTAAGCATACAGCTTTATCTCTAGATGGAGATGAAAAAGCTATATTATCATTACAACTTGATAAATTTTATGACAATTTAATTAAATATGGATTAAAAGAAGTTTCTAAACCAACATCTTGGTTTATGGCTTTTGATCTATTAGAAAAATTAATTATTCAAAAAGATGAAGGACAAAGACAAGTTCTATTCTTTGATGAATTACCATGGTTAGATACTAAAAATAGTAATTTTATTAAAGCATTTGAATCATTTTGGAATTCATTTGGTTCTACAAGAGATAATTTAATGGTTATTGTATGTGGAAGCGCGAATTCGTGGATTCAAAATAATCTAATTAATAATCATGGTGGTTTATATGGTAGAGTTACTTATGAAATTAAATTAGTACCATTTAATTTAAGTGAATGTGAAGAATAAACATTAGATGATTTATTTGGATAAGATTATTTCATTTTTAATTGATAATAATATTCATCTAAAGCGAAATCGCACTTTTTTATATCGATTTCGCCCTGATTGAGCGAAAAATACTATTTTCTTGCAGTTTTACCTTAAAATAGGCTATTTTCCTTTGCAGTTTTACCTTAAAAATGCTGAAAATAGCTTGCAGTTTTACCTTAAAATCAGCGAAATTTCTTTGCAGTTTTACCTTTTGATTGAATCATTGGTATAAATTAGACTCTTAATTTGTTTGACAAAATACTATAAATATATAATAATATATGTGGTTAGATATAACTAACTAGGAGGAATTATATATGAAAGGCATAATCATTTATTGGTCAAGTACAGGTAATACTGAATCAATGGCTAACAAAATCGCAAAAGATTTGAAATTAGAAGCTAAGAATGTAAGTCAAATTTCTGTTGATGAAGCTTCTAAGTATGATACTTTAATTCTTGGATGTCCTGCAATGGGTGCAGAAGAGTTAGAAAGTGACGAATTTAGACCATTTTTCGACTCTTTGATGAATAAGACTAATAACGTTAAAATCGCGTTATTTGGCTCTTATGGCTGGGGAGGAGGAGAATGGATGAGAACTTGGGAAGAAGAAGTTAAATCCTTAAATAAAACTCTTTTAACAAGTGGCTTAATCTCTAATGGAGGAGCAGACGAAATCAATCCTTCAAAATATCAAGAATTTATAAACTCAATTAAGGAATAAAAAAAGGGGCTGTTGAAAAACCTAAAAAATAAATAGGTTGGACAACAGTCCTTT
>CAVJGK010000034.1:0-13812 GCA_963648895.1 Lachnospiraceae bacterium
TTAATAAATAGATAAATTTAATTTAATTCTCTCGCTTACTCAAGACCAGCGAGATTGATAAAAAAAGGGTCTTTAAATATAAAGGAGATATATATAATTTATGGAATTGTGGCTTGCACTAATTTTAATTGTCGTCGCCTCAGCGGCAGGCTTTGGATTTACTTATTTAATTTTAAAGCTAAAATCTACTAACGATGAAAAAAATTCTACATCTAAAGCAAAAAAGATTGTCGAAGATGCTAATTTAGAATCAAAGAAATTATTAGAAGATTCAAGAGAAAATGCTTCTCGTTTAGTCGAAGATGCAAAAGACAAAGCTTCTAACATTGTAGAAGAAGCTAAAAATAAAGCAGATTCAATCAAAGATAACGCGATTGCTGAAGGTAAAAAACAAGTTCAAGAATATAAAGCTGAACAAGAACAAGATTTAAAAGAAAGAAAAGCAGAAGTTGCTGATAAAGAAAACAAAGTCAATCAACGTGAACAAAACATTGATAGACGTGATGCAACATTAATCGAAAGAGAAAAACAATTCGATGAAAAACTCGATGCTTATAACAAAAAAGCATCAGAATTAGAAGCTCAAAAATCTTTAGTTGATGAAAAGATGGCTTCGATTGAACATGAAATTGAAAAAGTCGCTCAAATGTCTGCAGAAGAAGCTAAAGAAGAACTTTTTAAACGTGTTGAAGATCGTACAAAACTTGAAATGATGCAATATGTTAAAAATGCTGAAGAAGATGCAAAAGAAAAATCAGAAGATATTGCAAAAAATATTATCGGTTTAGCGATCGATAAATATTCTCAAGAAGTTGTCTCTGAAAAGACTATCTCTACAGTTTCATTACCAAGTGATGAAATGAAAGGTAGAATTATCGGTAGAGAAGGACGTAACATCCGTACTATTGAACAATTAACTGGTGTTGATATTATCATTGATGATACTCCAGAAGTAATTACAGTTTCTTGCTTTGATCCTATTAGAAGAGAAACAGCAAGACTTGCTTTAGAATTATTAATCAAAGATGGTCGTATCCAACCAGGAAGAATTGAAGAAGTTGTCGATAAAGCAAAACAAGAAGTACAAAAATCAGTTCATGAAGCTGGTATTAACGCAGCATTCAAACTTGGTTTACAACGTATTTCTAGAGAATTATTAGACTTAGTTGGTAGATTAAAATATCGTACATCTTATGGTCAAAACGTTTTAGATCATTCTATTCAAGTCGCTTATTTAGCAGGTATTATGGCTAGTGAACTCGGTTTAGATGCAAATTTAGCAAAACGTGCTGGTTTACTCCATGATATTGGTAAAGCGGTTGACTTTGAAATGGAAGGTAGCCACGTTGAATTAGGTGCAAAACTTGCAAAGAAATATGGCGAAGGCGAAGTTGTTATTAACGCAATCGAATCTCACCATGGTGATGTTGAAGCAAACTGCATTATTTCACATTTAATTTCTGCGGCGGATACTTTATCTGCAGCTCGTCCAGGTGCAAGAAGTGAAACATTAGAAAACTATGTTGAAAGAATTGAAAAACTTGAAGAAGTTTGTAAATCATTCGATGGAGTTAATTCTGCTTTTGCAATGCAATCTGGTAGAGAAGTTCGTGTTATGGTAGTCCCAGAAAAGGTTGATGATATCCAAGCATTTAAACTCGCAAGAGACATTAAAGATAAGATTGAAAATGAAATGACTTATCCTGGTCAAATCAAAGTCAATGTTGTTAGAGAAGTTCGCGCAACTGAAATTGCAAAATAATTAATTAAAAAAATTTAAGGAGGTGAAGAAAATATGAATATTCTTTTTATAGGTGATATTGTTGGAAAAGTTGGTAGAGAAGTTGTTAGCAAAATGATTGATAAATTGACCAACTCTTACGATATTGATTTTATTATCGCAAATGGTGAAAATATTACTCATGGCAAAGGCATTTCTGAAGATCATTTAAATGATTTACTCGATATGGGTGTTGATGTAGTTACATTAGGTAATCATTATGCTGCTAAAAAAGATGTATTCAATTTTCTTGATTCCTATGAATGCTTAATTAGACCATTAAATGTTCATAAATCTGTTCCAGGTATTGGAACTAACGTATTTAACTACAATGGTACTAAAATAAGAGTTACTAACTTACTTGGAACTGTTTATATGAATATGAATCTTTCTAATCCATTTGATGCTTTAGAAGATGTTGTTTCTAACGATGAATCAGATATTCATATTGTTGATTTCCATGCCGAAGCAACCGGTGAAAAATATGCCCTTGGTCATGCTTTTGATGGAAAAGTATCCGCGGTATTAGGAACTCATACTCATATTCAAACTAGAGATGCTCAAATATTGCCTCATGGAACTGCATTTATTTCCGATGTTGGAATGTGTGGACCTTATGAAAGTATCTTAGGCGTCAATATTGAAGATGTTGTTAAAAGAACATGGACTGGTATTAATACAGTTTTCAATGTAAAAGAAAATGGTAAAGGACTTTTTGGAGGAGTTATTCTTACTTTTGATGATTTAACTTATAAATGCATCAAGATTGAACCTATCTATAAAGTTCTTAATGAAAATGAATTTTAAGGAGAATTAAGCACATGGCAAATAAAGTTATTGTTAACTCAGCCCCAAACTTATTAGATGCAGCAAAAAGAAAAAGAGAACCAATTGAATTTATTAGAGAAAAACTAGTAATTCCAAGCGCTTTAAGACTTTTTGCTCAAAATAAAAAATATTATATCCGTACTTATGGATGCCAAGCTAATGTCTTAGATGGACAAACAATTGAAGGTATTTTACAAGAAGTCGGTTATGAAGTAAGCGATGATCCAACTAACGCAGATATTATTATCTTAAATACATGCGCAGTTAGAGAAAATGCTGAAGATAAAGTATTTGGTGAAATTGGTTCATTAAAAGCTTTAAAAAACAAAAATCCAAATTTAATCATCGGTATCTGCGGATGTATGACTCAACAACCTCATATTGTTGATAAAATCAAAACTACATATCCTCAAGTAGATATTATCTTTGGCACTCATAACATCAATCATTTACCTCAATTAATCAATGAAGCAATCACTAAGAAAGTTAGAGTTATTGAAGTTTATTCTAAAGAAGGTGAAGTTATTGAAAACCTTCCTACTTATAGATTAGATAAAGTTAAAGCTTTCGTTAATATTATGTATGGTTGTGATAAATTCTGTACATATTGTATCGTTCCTTATACAAGAGGTAAACAACGTTCTAGAACACAAGAAGATATTGTTAAAGAATGTAAAGAACTTGTTGAACAAGGTTATCAAGAAATTACATTATTAGGTCAAAATGTTAACGCATATGGCAAAGATTTAGATAATGGAACAACATTCGCTCATTTAATGGAAGAAGTTGCTAAACTTGGTATTCCTAGATTAAGATTTACTACTTCTCACCCTTGGGATTTCAGTGATGAAATGTTTGAAGTTATCGCTAAATATCCAAACGTTATGCCTTATATTCATTTACCACTTCAATCTGGTAGTGATGATGTATTAAAGAGAATGGGTAGAAGATATACTTCTAAAGAATATATGGAATTAGTTGATCGCTTAAGAAAAATTATTCCTAATGTTAGTATTTCTACTGATATCATTGTTGGCTTCCCAAATGAAAGCGATGAAGATTTTGAAAGAACATTAGATGTTGTTAAATATGTTAAATATGATTCAGCATTTACATTCATCTATTCTCCAAGAGTTGGTACTCCAGCTGCGAAGATTGTTGATAATGTATCTGATGCAACTAAGCACGAAAGATTTGATCGTTTAATTAAGACTCTTGCAGTATTTGAAAAAGAAAAATCTGATGCTTATGTTGGCAAGATTGTTCCAGTATTAGTTGAAGGTTTCTCTAAAAAAGATGAATCAATTTTAACAGGTTATACTGATACAAATAAATTAGTTAACTTCAAAGGTAATGAAAATTCCATTGGTAAAATTGTTAATGTAAAGATTGTTGAAGCTACAACATATTATTTAAAAGGTGAACAACTAGATGACTAATGAAACTAAGTCTTACTTAGATAATTTTATTAAAGAATTCCTTGATGTAAAAGAAGTAAAACAATACCTTTTATTAAAAGAACAAATTGAAAATTCTTCAGAAATTAAATCTTTACAAGACAAAGTTAAATATTCTCAAAAAGATATGGCTTTATCTTTAGGAACAACTAAATATGAAGAAAATAAGAAAAGATATTTAACCGCTAAAGAAGAATTAGAAAATCATCCATTAATTGTTAATTTTAATTCTATTAAAGAAGAAGTTAATTATTTATTAGAAGAATTGAAAAATAAGCTTAAATAAGTGTCATCTTGACACTTTTTATTTGCTTTTATTTTTATTATATGATAATTTAATTAATAACGAAATGAGGTGTTATATAATGACTAATGAAAAAAATAAAACCTTAGTTAAAGTGATTTTAAAAGCTTTTATCCTTTTAATCTTAGTTGCATCAGTCTGTGGATTATTTATTTTATCTTATCAAAGTTTAGGAATATTACTTAATAACAAAGTAAATTCTTTAAATGAAAATTGGCTTTCATTTTTCTATTATGCTTCATTTTCATTTATTACCTGTATTTCTTTTTTCTTTATAAAATTATTAAAAAATCTTGTTATTGATTGTCAAAAAATGAAAAGAACATACGAAAAAACTGAAACAAAAAAGATGGGCTTTTTGCATAAAAACAAAGCATATTCAATTCTTAGCTACGCTATCTTAATAGTTTTGATTGTTATTCTTTCATATTTTACTACAACATTTATGAAAAATATTGTAGTGAATAAAATTGATGTTTTTGTCAATTATACTTATTTGATTTTAATATTTGTATTTTTGTCACTTATTACATGTTTTTTGTTCTTGCTAATGAATATAATTATCAATAAACTAAAAACACTTAATAATGAATCTAATTATACTTTTGATAATTCTGGATTTACAGTAGTTTGTATTATTGTAGGATTTGTGATTGGTGTATTGATTTGTTTTATCAATATGAAGATGTATCATAAAATCTATCCAAGCCTATCTGGAGAGTTTGATATAAATGAAACAAATTCATTAATCACTTATTCTTTATTAACAATATTAGTGACAATGTTATTCAATTCTTTAGGTTATTTAGTATATAGATTTATTCTAAATATGGTCAAAATAAACTCTGAAGAATTAGGTAAATAAATAGATTTAGATATTTACTTTTAGTTTAATTTTATACCACTTTCATTTATAATTTATTTATAAATGAGGTGGTTTTTATTATGGCAACAAAAAAGCAATATTCACCAATGATACAACAATATCTTGACGTTAAAGCAAAGCATCAAGATACTTTAATTTTATTTAGAGTTGGAGATTTTTATGAATTATTTTTTGAAGATGCTCAAATCGCATCTAAAGAACTCCAATTAGTATTAACAGGTAAATCAGCCGGGGTTGAAGAAAGAGTCCCAATGTGTGGAGTTCCTTATCATGCAATTTCTTCTTATATTGATAAATTAGTCAAAAAAGGCTATAAAGTAGGAATTGTTGAACAAGTAGAAGATCCTGCAACTGCGAAAGGATTAGTAGAAAGAGATGTTATTCAAATCATTACTCCTGGCGCGATTATTGATATGAAAGCTAAAGATAATAATTATATCGGTTGTTTAGATGAAACTGATAATTATTATATTTTTTCTTATGCAGATGTTTCAACTGGCGAAATGTATGTAGAAAACATTGAAAAAGATTTAGATTTAGTCATGTCTGAAATTGAAAATCTAGGTATTAAAGAAGTAGTTGTCGCGACTTGTTTTGATGCGAAAGCATTAATGCAAATGAAATCTAAAAAAGGTGTTTTAATTTCTTATGAAAACAACAACCAAGTTGAAATAGAACATGAATATATTCTTACAAACGTTTACGATTTAGAACAAAGAAGAAATGTTGTTAGATTATTTTCTTATTTAAAAAATACTCAAAAGAACTCACTTGATTATATGCAAGTTTGTAAAGTTATTAGATCTACTCAAGCAATGCAAATTGATGCATTTAGTAGAAACAACCTTGAATTAACTAGAACCATTAGAAGTGAAGAAACATATGGTACTTTATTTTGGTTACTTGATCAAAGCCAAACAAATATGGGCTCAAGATTATTAAAAAAATGGATTGTTAAACCTTTAACTGATGTTAATGAAATAACAAAAAGACAAGATATTGTTTCTTCTTTAATCGATAATTTTTTGATTAGAGGAGATATTGTTAAAGAATTAAAAGATATTTATGATTTAGAAAGACTTGTTACTAAAATTAATTTTGGCTCGGCAAATGGTAGAGACTTATTACAACTTAAAAATTCTTTAATGGTTGTTCCTTCTTTAGTCTCTTCATTACACGAATTAAATAATCAATATGTCGAAGAATTATCTTTAATGAAATATGATTTTTCTGCACTTACTTCCTTGTTAGATAAAGCTATTTCTGAAGATGCACCTATCACTATCAAAGAAGGTGGAATTTTTAAAGTAGGCTATAATGAACAATTAGATGAATTATTATCTCTTTCTCAAGGTGGTAAATCATGGGTTGCTCAATTAGAGGCAAAAGAGAAAGAAAAAACAGGTATTAGCACTTTAAAAGTCGGCTTTAATAAAGTTTATGGCTATTATATTGAAGTATCGAAAGGACAACTTGATAAGATTCAAGAATCCTGGGGATATGAAAGAAAACAAACTACTGTTAATTCCGAAAGATTCATCACTAAAGAATTAAAAGAACAAGAATCATTAATCCTTACTGCTGATGAAAGAAGATGTGCTTTAGAATATGAACTATTCCAAAACATTAGAAAATATGTTGTTAACTTTACTGAGAAATTACAAGATTTAGCTTCTAATATAGCTTATATTGATGTATTAGTTTCTTTTAGTGAAGTTGCAATTGAAAATCATTATGTAAGACCAACTTTCAATGATGAAAGAAAAGTTGAAATTATTGCAGGACGTCATCCTGTTATTGAAAAAGTTATGAAGAACATTGAATATGTTCCAAATGATATTCATTTAGATAAAGATACGGATATTTTAGTTATTACCGGTCCTAATATGGGTGGTAAATCAACTTATATGCGTCAATTTGCCTTAACTATTATTATGGCTCAAATTGGCTGTTTTGTTCCTTGTGAAAAAGCTAATTTAATGATCTTTGATTCGATTTTTACAAGAATTGGGGCAAGTGATGATTTAGTTTCTGGTCAATCTACTTTCATGGTAGAAATGGCTGAAACTAATTACGCGATTTCTCATGCGACAAGTTCATCATTATTAATCTTTGATGAAATTGGTCGTGGTACTGCTACATTTGATGGTATGGCTTTAGCTCAAGCGATATTAGAATATATTGCGACTAAAATAAGAGCCAAAGCAATGTTTTCTACCCATTATCATGAAATTACTTCCATTAGTGAGAAATTACCAATGATTAAAAATGTTCATGTTGGTGTTAAAGAAACTAATGATGAAATTACATTATTATACAAAGTTGAAGAAGGTGCGATGGGTAAATCTTATGGTATTAATGTTGCAAAATTAGCCCATTTACCAACTTCTTTAATTACTCGCGCAAATGAAATATTATCCGATTTAACCAAAGAACAAGTAAATACAAATACTGATGTTATGAAGGTAGAAGAAAATAAACTTCCTTCTTGGGTGGAAGAACTTAAAACATTAGATCCTTTAAGTATGTCACCTTTACAAGCATTAAATTATTTATATGAATTAAAAAGAAAGATGGGTGATAAATAATGGCTATTATTAAAGTAATGGATTCTCACCTCGCGAATATGATCGCGGCCGGTGAAGTTATTGAAAGACCATCAAGCGTTATTAAAGAATTAGTTGAAAACTCTTTAGATGCTCATGCAAAACATATTGAAGTAAAAGTTTATGATGCAGGTAGAAGTAAAATCATTGTTAAAGATGATGGAGATGGCATGGAAAAAGAAGATGCACAACTCGCTTTTAAACGCCATGCATCAAGTAAACTTACTTCTGAACACCAATTGTTTAAAATAAAAACAATGGGATTTAGAGGTGAAGCTTTACCTTCGATTGCTTCTGTTTCTAAAGTAACTATGACTACTTCAACAGGTGTTGGTGCAGGAACAAAAGTATTGATTGAGAATGAAGAGATGAAAGTAGAAGATTTTTCTTCAAGAAAAGGAACTACTTTTATCATCGAAGAATTATTTTATAACACACCTGTTAGATTAAAATTTTTAAAAACAGATGTAACTGAAAATGCCAATTCATTAGAAGTAATGCAACGTTTAGCTCTTTCTAGACCTGATGTTGCAATTGATTTTTATATCGATGATCGCCATGTATTTTCCACCACTGGAAGAGGCGATTTGCTTGAAGTAATCGCTAGAATTTATAATAACGAAACTGCGAAAAAGATGATGAAAGTCGAATACGGCAATTATGAATTCCAAATCGAAGGTTATATTGGAAAACCTGAACTTGCTAAATCAACTCGTTATTATATGATCACTTTATTAAATGATCGTAATGTTTATGTACCTAAAATTCAAAAAGCAATCATTGATGCTTATAGCGATTTTATCTTTAATAGCAAATATCCATTTGTTATTTTAAAAATCCATGTTGAATATTCTTTAGTCGATGTTAACGTTCATCCTTCTAAAAGAGAAGTAAGATTATCTAATGAAGAAAAAATCTGTGATGCAATTAATCACATCATCAAAGACAAATTATTAGATAAACTTCCTTTAACAGAAGCTCCAAGTTATCAAAAAGAACAAAGAGTTATTCCTACTGAAACTCAAATTAATGCAATGTTATCTGATTCTACTAAAGAAAGTGTCTCTTTATTATTAGATGATGAAGAAGATAATAAAATGCCTGAAATTAACGTTGTTCGTCCTGCCGTTGATAAAATTGTAGTTGAAACGCCAACATTGGATTTATCTTCTTTAGATGAAAATGTCTCTAATGAGGTAGAAAAGAAAGAAGAAGTAGAAGTTAATAAAGAAGATATTCCTTCATTCAAAAAGCCTCATATGGAACCTTTATGCCAAATTCATGATACATATATTGTTTGCCAAGCAGATGATGGGATGTATTTAATTGATCAACATGCGGCAAATGAAAGAATTAATTATGAGAAGTTTAATAAAGCATTAAATTCACATATTAATATTATTGAACCATTAGTTCCATATATGATTAATTTAAGCCCTTCTGATGTTTTAAAATTAAACGATGATAAATTAAACATCTTAAAACAAATAGGTTTAGAAGTAGAACATTTTGGTTCTAATACTTTAAAAGTATCTAAACTTCCATCATTTATTAAAGAATATGATGAAGGTAGTTATATTGAAGAATTAATTCAACAAGTTATATCTAAAGATAAGATTGATTTAGATGCTTTAAGAAAACATGTAATTGCCACAATGGCATGTAAGGCAAGTATTAAAGCAAATGATAAATTATCTTTAAGAGAAATGAATGATTTAATTAATGATTTATTTAAATGTTCTAATCCTACTTGTTGCCCACATGGTAGACCAACCATTATTCATTTTTCTAAATATGATATTGAAAAGATGTTTAAAAGATCAGGTATTTAATTATGAATAAGATTATTTGTATTGTTGGACCTACTGGTGTAGGTAAATCATCTTTAGCTATCTCTTTAGCTTTAAAAGTAAATGGTGAAATAATTAATGGTGATGCTTTTCAAATCTATAAAGAAATGGATATAGGTACGGCTAAACCAACTAAAGAAGAAATGTCATTAGTTTCTCATCATCTATTTGATTATGTGGAACCTACTTATGAATTTTCTATTTTTGATTACCAAAAAAATCTTCGTTCTAAAATTGAAGAATTACAAAAAAAGAATGTTAATATCATCGTCTGCGGAGGTACTGGTTTATATTTAAAATCAGGCTTTTATGACTTTGATTTAAACCAAAAAGAAGAACATATTGATATGTCTTCTTATGAAGATAAAACTAATGAAGAACTTCATAAAATATTACAAGATATCGATTATGAAGAATCAAAAAAAATTCATCCAAATAACCGTAAAAGAGTCTTGCGAGCGATACAAATATATTTAGAAACAGGCAATAAAAAATCGGATATTATCGCAAAACAAGAACACAAGCCTTTATATGATGTTGAATTTATTGGTCTTACTCGTGATAGGGAAGAACTATATGATATTATTAATAAAAGGGTTGATAAGATGTATGAAATGGGATTAGTTTCTGAAGTTACAAACTTAATGAAGAAATATCCTACTAACTTACGTTCTTTCCAAGCAATTGGTTATAAAGAATTAATGGATGGAATAATTAATCACAAAGATGAAAATGAAATCAAAGAATTAATCAAAAAGAATTCAAGAAATTATGCAAAAAGACAATTTACATATTTTAATAATCAACTAAATGTAAAATGGTTTACTAGTAGTCAACAAGCTTTAGAATATGCATTAAATATATTAAAAGGGAGGTAATGTTATGGAACTTAAAAACATCTATGAAATCACTAAAAAACTTGGTGTTGATGATAAATACGTTGAACCATATGGTAAATACAAAGCTAAAATTGATTTATCAATCATGGATGAACTTAAAACTAAAAAAGATGGCAAATTAGTTTTAGTAACGGCAATTACTCCTACTAAATTTGGTGAAGGTAAAACCACTATGTCTATTGCCTTGAACGAAGGACTTGCTAAAATAAATAAAGATAGTGTAGTTTGCCTTAGAGAACCTTCTTTAGGCCCTGTTTTTGGCTTAAAAGGTGGGGCAACTGGCGGAGGAAAAGTATCAATAGAACCAAGTGATGATATCAATCTTCATTTCACTGGTGATATGCACGCATTAACTTCATCTATTAACCTTATCGCGGCAATTATTGATAATTACATCTACCAAGGTAATGAATTAAATATTGATCCTACTAAAGTAGTTTGGAAAAGAGCGATTGATATGAACGATCGCACCTTAAGAGATATAACTATCGCTCAAGGAAGTAAAGTAAATGGCGTTACAAGAAAAGATGGCTTTATTATTACTGTTGCAAGTGAATTAATGGCGATATTTACTTTAGCTACTTCTAAAGAAGATTTTAAAAATAGATTAAATAATATCCTTGTTGCTTATACTTATGAAAATAAACCAATCTATGTTAGAGATTTAAAAATAACTAATGCAGTAATGAAATTAATGAACGATGCATTTTCTCCAAATGTGGTTCAAACTTTAGAAGGTAATCCTTGTTTTGTTCATGGAGGACCTTTTGCCAATATCGCCCATGGATGTAGTTCAATTATCGCGACAAAAATGGCATTAAAATTAAAAGATATTGTTATCACAGAAGCTGGTTTTGGCGCAGATTTAGGGGCTGAAAAATTCTTAGATATCAAATGTCAAGTTGGTGATTTAAAACCTTCTTTAGTAGTATTAGTCGCGACTATAAGAGCTTTAAAATGCCATGGAGGACAAGAATTGGACGATATTGATTCTTTAAATCTAGATGCTTTAAAAGAAGGTATTAAGAATTTAAATCAACATTTAGAAAACATGAAAAAGTTTGGTATGGATGTAGTTATCGCTATTAACCACTTTGCTAGTGACCATCAAGAAGAAATTGATTTATTATCTTCTTGGTGTGAAGAACATAATTATAAAGTTAGCTTTGTTGATGGATATTTAAAAGGTGGAGAAGGTTGTATTGATTTTGCTACTAAAGTTGTTACTGCTTTAGAAGAAAATAAATCTTGTTATCATCCTTTATATACCAAAGAATCACCTATTAAAGAAAAAATTGATACTATCGCTAAAGAAATATATAGAGCGAAAGAAGTTATTTATGAACCAATGGCAGAAGAACAGATTAAAAAATATGAATCTTTAGGCTATGGTAATTCTTATATCTGTATGGCTAAAACTCCTCAATCATTCTCCGATGATCCTAAGAAGTTAAATACTCCAAGAGATTTTTCTTTACATATTAGAGAAGTAAATCTTTCTTCTGGGGCTAATTTTATTATTCCTTTAACAGGATCTATTCTTACTTTACCAGGACTTCCAAAAGTTCCTGCAGCAGTTAAAATGGAGGATGAATAATGGAATTGATGTTAGGTAAAAATGCTTCTATTAAAATAAAAGAAGATTTAAAAATTGAATTAGAAAAATTACCTCGTAAACTAACTTTAGTTTCCTTGGTAAATGAAGAAGATGCTTCTTCTTTAGGCTATTGTGCTTCACAAGAAAAAAACGCAAATGCATTAGGTATTAATTATAAATTAATTAAAATGCCTAGTGATGAAAATGCTTATTTAAGTAAAATTAAAGAAATCAATGAAGATGATTTAATCGATGGATGTTTAATCACTCGTCCTTTATTTAATGGGGCTAATGAAGAAAAAATAATTTCAGCATTAGATCCATTAAAAGACGTTGATGCGATGAATGCTTATTCTTTAGGTGAATTATTTATTAATAAAGAAAATGCGATTAAACCAGCCACGGCAAATGCAATTATGACATTGATAGAAGAATATAATATTGATGTTTGTGGTAAAAATGTTTTAGTTGTGGGACGTTCAGTTTCAGTTGGTAAACCTGTCGCGATGATGTTATTAAATAAAAACGCAACTGTGACAATCGCTCATAGTAAGACAAGTAATTTAGATGAACTTCTATCTAAAGCTGATATTGTTGTAGTTGCAATAGGTAAACCACATTTTATTGATTCAAATAAGATGAAACAAGGTGTTATTGTTGTTGATGCAGGTATTCATTATTTAGAAAGTGGAATTGTAGGAGATGTTATCCCTAGTGATAAATGTTCTCTTATTTCTAAAGTACCTGGAGGAGTAGGAATAATTACTTCTGCATTATTAATGCAAAATGTTTATTCTTGTTATAAAAGGAGAAAACAAAATGATTAAATCAGAAGATTATGCTTTAAATGATATTGTTGAAATGAAGAAACCTCATCCATGCGCGAGTAAATCTAAATTATTTCAAATAATTAGATTAGGCGCAGATATTAAGATAAAATGTCAAGGATGTGGCAATATTATTATGCTTCCTAGAAATGACTTTAACGCAAAAGTTAAAAAGATTATTAAAGAAGAAAATAACTAAAATTAATATTTTTGAGAATCGTTAATGCGGTTCTCTTTTTTATATTGAAAATAAACTATAATATATTACAATTAGATTAATAACTAGTGTAAATTTAATATCAAATCAATGAATGTTATAAATAAGACGTTTAACTAGTTGTTGGATTTTTATTTGAAGTGGAAGGAATAAATAGGAATATATATTTAAATGCGTGTAAGATATTTTTTAATTCAATTTCTTGGAGAACAACTAATGATGATTCTAAAAAAATAGATAAATTTGCAAACCTCGTTTTATCAAATTATGGGTGGATAGAATTTTATGTTTGTTTTGGTGAATATGTAAGAATAAACTGTAAAACGGAAGAAGATATTATTAATTGTAGAAGTTTCTTTGCCTAGTATGTCGACTTAAATTTTAAATTCCTAGTCGATATAATCCATACTATTTTATTGGGTATATTTTATTTGATGGATGATTTTTAAAACGATGGAAGGATTGCGATGGATTATTTCATGATATTATTATTTAATAAATAATTTTTATTTAAATTGCTGTTTTAATGAACAATTATAAGAATCTTGATAATATGAAGAC
>CAVJGK010000035.1:0-13587 GCA_963648895.1 Lachnospiraceae bacterium
ATAGTATAACTATATATTAAAAGACGTGTTTATTAAAAAAGGAGAAAAATTATGAAATTAAAACAATTAAGTTTACTTTCAGCCGCAGCTCTTCTTGCAGTAGTAGGATGTGCTAATACACCAGAATCAAATTCAAGTGCATCTAGTGATAGTTCAAATTCTTCAAATAGCGCTACTATCGACTACAATAATTTAGATGATGAAACAGTCTATAAAACAGCTTTAGGAGAATATCAAGCTGCTTTAGACCAAGTTAATCCTTTAACTGGTAATCAAGAAGAGTACTATAACGATTCTAAAAGATATGTTCGTTTAGCTCAAGCTGAAGCAAAATTACTCGATGCAGCAGTTATGGAACCAACAACTACTGATGGTGGTTCAATGGCAATTACAAGAATCGCACCAAATTCTGTACCAAGCGTCCAATGGGGAACTGATAATGATAAATTAAAATCATTAGTTATCAGTGATGACTTTATTACAGTAGAAGATAGAACAGAATTAAAAAAATTATACAATGCAGAAAAAGCAAAAGGCGATGCAGGTAATTATGATCCAGCAGCTTATTTAAAGAATAAAGGCCATGACATTCAAACTGAATATTATACATTATTCAGCATGATTCCTGAAACTTTAGATATTCAAAATAACTCAAGAGCTACAACTACAGAATTCTTAGCGAATATGGTTGAAGGCTTAGTTCAATACGATAACTTAGGCAACTTAAAACCTGCAATGGCAACTTCTTGGGAAAAATCAACAAAGAATGGCAAAATTGTTTATACATTCACTTTAAGACAAAACGCAACTTGGGTTAGATCAAATGGTGAAGTTTATGCAAATGTTGTCGCTCAAGACTTCGTTGATGGTTTCCACCACATGTTAGATTGCTCTGCTGGTTTAGGCGAATTAGTTTGTGGAGTTGTTGAAGGCGCACAAGAATATTTCAAAGGCACAACTACAAAATTTGATGATGTTGGTATTAAAGCAACAGATACTTATACATTAGAAATTACATTAACTGCAGATATTCCTTATTTCTTATCTATGTTAACTTATTCTACATTTATGCCTATGAACGCTGATTTCTTTGCTGAACAAGGCGGTGTATTTGGCAGAACTAGATTTAAAGCACAATCTAAATCATCAAGATATAAATATGGTAAATCAACTGCAGAGAATAACATTGATACAGTTCTTTATAACAGTGCATATAGATGTACAAAATTAACTGATGGTAACGAAATTGTCTTTGTAAAGAATGATAAATATTATGATAAAGATAATGTTATTGTTACACTTATTGATTATGCATATTCTTCAGGTAGTGATACTGACCAATATTTCAACGATGTTATCGCTGGAAAATACACAGGTTGTACATTATCTAGTGAACTTGCTTCAAAAGCAAAAGAACTTGGCTATTATGATGATTATGCATACCAAACAAATACACAAGCTACAACATATTTCTTAGGCTATAACTTAAATAGAAAGAATTATGGTAAAGATGCAACAAGTGGCTTAACATCAAATAAAGTTAACGATGAAACTAAACAAGTAAAAACAAAGAAAGCTTTATTAAATAAGAACTTTAGAAAAGCTATGTCATATGCTTGGAGCAAAAAGACATGGAATGGTATTTCTACAACTGAAGATTTATCAACAGTTTCTTTAAGAAATATGTTAGTATCTCCAGACTTTGTTGAAACAACTGAAACAGTCACAATTGATGGCAAAACATGGAATTCTGGTACAGTTTATAGCGATATGGTTCAATATTACTTAGACGAACTTAATAATGATGGAGTACAAGTACAAGATGGTGTTGATGGATGGTATTTACCAACAAAAGCACAAGAATACTTCACAAAAGCTAAAGAAGAATTAGGCGCAGATTTCTTCACAGATGGCCCAGTTGAAATTGATATCATTAACTATTCAGCTTCATCTACATTAAATTCACAAGCTCAATATTATAAAAAAGCAATTGAAGAAGCATTTGGTTCTGATTATGTTACAGTTAACATTTTAAATACTGCTAATATGTCTGATTATAACAACGCTTCATATTATGGTGAATCAAGTGATGATATGAACTACGACTTATTCTGGGGTTCAGGATGGGGCGCAGACTATGGTGATCCATTAACTTACTTAAATTCATTATCCGAAGATGGATATATGACTAAAGTTATTGGTTTATTCTAATTTAAAGTAAAATATTATTTCGGGGCAACTATGTAACTATGGTTGCCTCGTTATTTATTTTTTGAAATCATCGATATATCTTATACAATGATAAACGAAAGGAGAAAAAATGGGTAGATACGTATTAAAACGAATTATTTATTCTATATTTTCACTTGTCTGTATCATGATTATCATGGTCATCTTATTATTCGTCGCAGCAAACAGATCAAATGTAATAGGTGCAAACCGTGATCGTTTAGCGAAACTTTCTGCTAACGAACGTCAAGATGTTACTGATACCATCTATGAAGAATATGGTTTTTTAACTAAAGTTAGTTTCCAAGATTATATGAATCAAACTTATTCTGCTACATTAGATGATTATGATTATCAAGATGCCTTAACCATTCCTGAAAAAAAAGAAGATAATCAAGATAATCAATATGTTGTTGAATTTATTGATAAATATCAATCAATGGGTTATACAATTACTCAATTAGAAGCTACTTATAAAAGAGGAGAATTAACTGATTCACCTTATTTATATGCAACAAAAGATGTTAATGTTTTTGAAAGAGTATGGTCGTTCTTTGCTAATTTATTTTCTTTTGAAACTGTTAATGATGTTGATAATGATATGGCACAACAATATCCAATCGAAAGAGGATATTATATTATTGAAAACAATGTCTATGGTGATGTTGAAGACAAAGCAAGTGAAGTATTTAAATATTGGAGTTTATTTGATTACAAGATGGAATCATATACTACCAATGAATATGAATTTACTATCTCAGTTACTGATGAAAAATTAGCGATTGATGATGGATTCAACATTGCTTTTTATAACAATGGTAAGATAACTAAAGTATTTGAAGATGATCTTTATTTTGATGAAGGTGCAGGTGAATATTATATCACTTTATCAATTTCTAAAGATGGAGATGAAGTCTTTTATACATATGATTATGAAAAAGAAAGTGATGAAGTTAAATCACAAACTACATTTATCAAGAAAGATAGTTACAAAGTAGAAAATAAGGGTATTTCCTTAATATGGGATGAATATTCCAATATGCCTGCATTAGTAGGTAATGGTACAGAACATAAATATTTAATCTATTTTGATGATCAATTCCCATTCATTCATCAAAATATTATTCATATTAATATTGGTTCTGACTTAAACAATTCATCAGTCTATGATCAAATGTTTAAAAATAGGCAAGCTGCAACTTCAACTCAAGCATTTATTGAAAGAGATTTAGTCTATCCTGCATATATCTCTATTCCAGAAGAAGATCGACCAGCAGATTCTATTTATTATAAGTCACCTTATGATTTCCACACATTAACTTATGTTGGTGGTGCATCTCAATATAGTGAATTATCAACAAGTGATTATGTTAGATATGGAGGAAGATATTCTTATAAATCATTCTATACTCCTGGTATGACAAGAGTTGGTTATTCATTTACAATTGGTATTTTTGCAACATTAATCGCATATGTTTTAGGTATACCACTAGGTATTTTAATGGCAAGAAAGAAAGATACATGGGTGGATAAATTAGGTACAGCATATATTGTCTTCTTAATTGCAGTCCCATCTTTATCGTATTTATATATGTTTAGATCTTTAGGTGGAGATTTACTCCACTTACCAAAGTCTTTAACTGATGGAGGACCTGAAGTATTATTATATATCTTACCAATCTTATCACTCGCATTACCTTCTATTGCCGGTGAAATGAAATGGACTAGAAGATATATGATTGACCAAATGAATTCTGATTATGCAAAATTTGCAAAATCACAAGGTTTATCTGATGGTCAAATCTTTACAAAACATATCGCAAAGAATGCGATTATTCCTATTGTTCATGGTATTCCTGGAGCAATCATTGGTTGTATTTCTGGATCTTTAATTACTGAAAAGATTTACGCAATTCCAGGTACTGGTAAAATGCTTACAGAAGCAATCAACAAATCCGATAATGGTGTTATCTTAGGATTAACATTCTTATTCTCATTCTTATCAATTTTAGCGTTAATTTTAGGTGATATTTTAATGGCAGTAATTGATCCAAGAATTCAATTTAGTTCTAGTGGAGGCAGAAGAAAATGGAAGAAGTCGAAGAATTAGTTAATGATGGCTTAGACGACTTATTTGTCTTTGTCGATCACAATCAATACGAATCAGAAAAAATCACCGCACCTAGATATTCTTATTGGAAATCTGTTTGGAGAGTTTTCTTCAAAAAGAAATCCAACTGGATCTTCTTAGGCTTATTATTTATCTTATTAGTATTCACATTTATTTATCCTATTTTCAGCGCATATGATCAATTCTATATGTTGAATTTATATCCTGATAAAGTTAACACATTCCAAAACTTATCTCCAAGCGATACAATGTCTTCTGTTGTACCATTAACTGGTTTCCATCTTAGATGGATATTAGGTACTAACGAAGTATCTGCTTCAGTATTTGATCAATTATGGTCTGGTACTAGAACATCTTTATTGCTCGCATTTATTTGTACCGCGATTAATATGTCGATTGGTATCATCTTAGGTGCAGTATGGGGATTAAGTAAAACATTCGATGCTATTATGAACCAAATTTATAATATCATCGGTAATATTCCTACTATCCTATTCATTACAATTTTATCTTATATCATCGGTTCAGGTTTCTGGCAATTGGTATTAGCGCTTTGTATTACAGGTTGGTTAGGAATTGCATATTTTATTAGAACACAAGTTATTATTATCCGTGATAGAGAATATAATTTAGCTTCAAGATGTTTAGGTACTAATGTATTTACAATTGTTATAAGAAATATTTTACCATTCATGGTATCTATTATTGTTACAATCCTTGCAAGTGAATTACCAGGATATATCTCAAGTGAAGTATTCTTATCTTATTTAGGTATCGGTCTATCGGGTGCCAATACTCCTTCATTAGGTACAATGCTTGAAAAAGCTACATCTTCAGGAGTTAGTTCTAAACCATGGCAATTCTGGCCACCAGTTATTGTCGCTGGTATCGTATCTGTTGTTTTATATGTTGTTGGTCAAAACGTCGGTGACGCTTCTGATCCAAGAACACACATGTAGGAGGAAAATATGGACGAAAGAAAAGTATTATTATCTCTACATGATGTAGAAGTTAAATTTAAAGTTAGAGGTAAAGAATTAAACGCAATTAGAGGCGTTGATCTTGATATTTATGAAGGGGAAACTCTTGCAATTGTTGGTGAATCTGGCTCAGGTAAATCAGTTTTAACAAAAACTTTCTCTGGCATGTTAGATTCTAATGGTTATATTTCTAATGGTAAAATCATCTTAAATGATGATGAAGTCGCAGATACAAAAGTAAAGATGACTGCCTTTAGAAAAGGATTATATGATTTATCTTTAAAATTATTAAATTCATATCACAAATATGAAAATGCTTCTAATACATATAATGAATTACAAGCATTAAAGAAAGCACAAAAAGAAGCTTTAAATCTTCCTATTGAAGAAGAAAAAGCATATTTAAAGAAAAAAGAAGCATTAGAAAACACTATTGTTGAACAACATAACACAAACCTTTTATTTGATCACAAATATGAAAAAGAAGAATTAAAAGAAGGTAAAAACAAGTTAAAAGAACTTCAACAAGAATTAAAAAACATTGAAAAAGAACACACTTCATTAATTGCTAAGCATCGTAAAGAAGTTTCAAATTCTGAAGAATATCAAACTAAATACGTAAATAAAATTAATGAATTAAATGTAAAATTAAAGCAAGAATATAAACAATCTTCTAATGTTGAAGAAGTTTCTTTAAGAAATGAAAAACTTGCAAAAGAAATTGTCTTATCAAGTTCAAGATATTCTTTATCACAAAACATTAAAATTTCTTATAAATTAATTAAGGAATTCAAAAATGCAATGAAACAAGGTATTGACTTTGAAGATGAAGATAAACTTAATGATATTTTTGAAAAAGTTAACTTTAGAGTTAAATATATCGAAGATACAAAAGATGGTCATTTACATGGCTATGCAGTTTTAAATCTTGCAAAAGTTAGAATTCCTAGCGACTGGCAAAAGATTAGAGGAAGTAGAATCGCAACAGTATTCCAAGATCCTATGACATCTTTAAACCCAGTTATCACTATTGGAAAACAAATCACTAACGTCATTATGAAACACCAAAATCTTTCAAAACAAGCTGCGAAAGAAAAGGCGATTGAAATGATGAAAGCAGTTGGTATTACCGACCCACGTAAGAGATTTAACGATTATCCTTTCCAATATTCAGGTGGTATGAGACAAAGAATTGTTATTGCCATTGCATTAAGTTGCGCTCCTAAGATTTTAATCTGTGATGAGCCTACAACTGCACTAGATGTTACAATTCAAGCGCAAATCTTAAAATTAATTAAGAAATTACAAGAAGAATTACATTTTACAACTATTTATATTACTCACGACTTAGGTGTTGTCGCTAATGTTGCAGAAAGAGTCGCAGTATTATATGCAGGTAAGATTATTGAATATGGTAAAGTAGAAGAAATCTTCTATGAACCTGCTCATCCTTATACTTGGGCATTATTATCATCCTTACCTCAATTATCAGTTATTGGTGAAAAATTATATTCAATTGAAGGAACTCCTCCTTCATTATATAACAAGATTAAAGGTGATGCTTTTGCACCAAGAAACCCTCATTGCATGAAGGTTGACTTTGTAAAAGAACCACCATTATTCAAAATTACTGATACACACTATGCAAGAACATGGCTTCTTGATCCACGTGCACCAAAGGTTGAAAAACCAAAGAATATTCAAAACTTACACGAAACATTAAGTCACAGTATCTATAATTCCGTCAATAGGGAATTAGAAGATAAGTAGGAGGCCTTATGGAAGAAAATAATCAAGAAAGAGAAGTACTTATTTCAGTACGTAATGTCGATATTGTCTTCGGCAAAGGCGCAAGCTACAATAAAGCGGTCAGCAATGCAAATTTTGATATTTATAAAGGTGAAATATTCTCCCTTGTTGGTGAATCTGGTTCAGGTAAAACCACTATTGGTAGAGCGATTATGAGAATCAATCCATGCGCAAGTGGAGAAATCTTATTCCACGGAGAAAGAATCTCTGGTAAAATCTCTCACCAATTAAAAAGAGAATGCATTAGAAAAATCCAAATGGTATTCCAAGATCCTGCCGCATCATTAAATGAAAGAGCAACTGTTGAATATATTATTTCAGAAGGTTTATACAACTTCCATTTATATCAAAATGAAAAGGATCGTTTAGAAAAAATTAATAATGTTATTAAAGAAGTTGGTCTTCTTCCAGAACATTTAACTAGATATCCACACGAATTCTCTGGCGGTCAACGTCAAAGAATTGGTCTCGCTAGAGCGATTGTTATGGAACCTGAATTCATCGTTGCAGATGAACCTATTTCTGCTTTAGATGTTTCCATTAGAGCCCAAGTTCTTAACTTATTAAAGAAATTCCAAAAAGAGAAAGGTTTAACTTATTTATTTATCGCTCATGACCTTTCTATTGTCAGATTTATTTCTGATCGTATTGGTGTTATTTATAAAGGTAATATTGTTGAAATTGCTTCTGCACAAGAACTATTTGAACATCCATTACATCCATACACCAAATCCCTTATGAGCGCAATTCCAGTACCAGATCCTGAAATTGAAAAGAATAAAAAATTATTTGTTTATGATCCTTCTATTCATGACTATTCAGTTGATATGCCTGCCTTAATCAATATTGGTCATGATCATTATGTATTTGGTAATACTAAAGAATTAGAAGAATATACAAAAATAAGAGGCTAAGGAGGTTTTTATGAAAAAAACTAGTTTATTAATTTTATCAGTTAGCTTACTAGCAGGTGTTTTAGTTGGATGTAATAATGTTTCCTCAAGTTCATCTTCTTCATCTACAGATGGAACATCTTCTTCATCTAGCTCATCATCTACATCAAGTTCATCATCTTCTTATGATAAATATAATCAAGATGGTAGAACATACACAAACAATATTGAATATGTTGTTCCTTCATGGGATTATGATACATTATATGGTCCACGTTTCCAAGTTGTCGGTGATAAAGACCCAGCAATGACAGATAGAATTGCTACATATACTTATTCAGTTATCAATCAATATATTGATCCACATGATGGCTTAACAAATGAATATAAGAGCCAAGAAGCAGAAAAAGAAGCAGTTGCTTTCTTTGAAAAACTCGCTCAAATCATTTGCCCAAATTACAATGATGATAATGCAAGATGGGATTCTCCAACTTGTGATCCTGCAGTTATTGAAAAGAACGTAATTACAATTTATGACTATGTTTGTTCTCACGTTTATTACGATATTGAAGCAGTTAATAATAACGAAGTAACAGATGGTTATACACCAAAAGGTATTTTAAATAACTCTGATTTAAATCACGAAGATGTCAACGATTATCGTATCTTTACAGTTTGTAGAGGTTATGCTGATTTAATGAATATCATGTTAAATGGTATTGGCATTCCTTCTATTGAATCTTTAGGTAGAGACTATAACACTAACAAAGCAGAAATTGGTGAATATCAAGATCACGTTTGGAATGAAATTTACTATAACGGTAGATGGCATGTTATTGATGCAACTTGGGAATCAAACTCTGCAGGAAAAGGTTATTGGTATTATAAATCAACAAAAACATATACTGCTGGTAACTATGATCCAAATAAACGTATTTATTTTGATACAATCCCTGATTATACATCATGGGAAGATGTTAGAAATTATACAAACTATCATACTCAATCACATATTATTGAAGCAAGAAATGTTAACCAAGTTCAAAATATGAAAAACTTATCAGTTGAAGACGATGGATATGATTTTACTTTCTATTCAACATTAAAAGATGTTGTAGATGGCAATGTTAGAATTTATTCTTACGTTGGAGATGATCAAGAAGTAACTATTCCAGAAAACATTGATCTCACATTTATGTATACTGAAGTAGTAACAAATGAAGATGGTACTTATACAAAAGCTACTTCACAAACTCCAAGAACTGTTTCATTTATGACATCTGGAATTGAATCTAATGCATTTGCAAATGCAACAAGTACAACTAAAGTTACAATTGATATTGATGAAGATTTAGAAAAAGCAAAACTTCCTATTACTTCAACATATACTCAATCTAGAATAAATACTACTTATGATATTAGAAGACTTGCCTTTAGCGGCGCAACTTCATTAAAAGAAGTAGTTATTGATGATGGTAGTATTTTCATTGATCCAAATGCTTTTAAAGGTACTAACATTGAAAAATTAACATATTTAGGTAGACCTGATACAACTTCATCAGGTAGTTTACTTGGATGTGATTCTTTAAAAGTATATTATTATGCATCTGAACCTTGGACTGCAGTTATAAAACAAGATGCAGATGGTAAAAACACATATCGTAATCACGAAGCTTACGAAATTACTGTTTCAGGAAATTAATTAAAATATGGAAAAAACAAAAAAGGACGATAACACAACTAAAGAAGAAAATTCCAAGGTTGGTTCTAAGCGTATAGTACTTAGAATCGCCCTTTTTGTTATTGCCATAATTATCGCAGTTGTTTCTTTTGGTATTGGTATATCTCAATGTACTAACCAATATAAAATACCAACTGGATTATATGATTTCAATTTTAGCGATGATTTAAATGATGAAACATATCATGAACTCAATAAGAGACTTAATTTAGTTTATTATCTCGATGATTCTTCCCCTTCTTCAACTAATAATAAATATCAAACTATTAAAGATTTTGTTTTAGAAAAAGCAAAATACTTTTTTGATTTATTTTATTCTTTCCAAGACCATGACTTAGTAGGAATGAATTATATAAACGCTCATCCTAATGAGGATATTCAAATCGATGAACTTTTATATAATTCATTAAAAGATGCATATTCTAAATCTAATTCTAATTATTCTATATTTGGTGGATTATTAACTACTTATTATGAATCATGCTTTACTTATTTTAAAAAGAATAATGATTATTTAAATAATGATACTATTAAAAATGATTTAGATAATATTAAAGAAATCTATCAAGATGTGGATAATAATTTTTCTTTAACATTCAAAGACAATAATATTATCAATTTTAGTTATTCATCGAAAGTATCTTCATTTTTAACTTCCATTGAAGATCAAAGCGAAGAAGTAAGAGTCTTAGATTTTAATATTTTATTTAATTCTTATTTCTTAGATTATATGAAAAGCCAAATGAAAGAAAATAATTATCTTAAAGGATATTTCTATACACCTAATGGAGAAATGAGTTTTATTGGTAATTTATTTTCTAGTGATAATGAAATTAATATCTATGATATCAAAGACAATAAAGTCACTCCAGTAGGAACAATTAAAAACCGTGGAGAAGTTAATGTATCTTCATTTAGAACTTTTTCCATCAATGATAGCGATGCTTCTTACTTTAACACCTTCACTTATAATGAAAATACTTATACACGTAATTTATTATTATCTATTAATACTTGCGCTTGTAATGAAGTTGTTAATACATCATTTATGGCTTCTTCCTCACTTTCATTAGTGGATTTAACTTATAAACACTTTAATGCTTTATGGAATTTAGAATCTAATAATGATGAATATAAATCAAGTGATGTGACTTCTTTATATATTTTAAAAACTGAAAAAGAACAAATTCACTTAAATGAAAATGCCAAAGCTAATTATTATGATTATCAAGTAAACCAAGAAGAAACAATATCATATAAAAAAATAAGTCTTTAATATAGTCTTATAATGTCTATTTCTTGCAAAAATCTCACTTGTTTTGTTATAATTGCAATAGAGGTTTAATCAATGAAGAAAAACATTATTTTAAAAATCCTTATTATCATTGAACTTGCTTTAGTCTTATTCTTTGGACTAGGTAGTGTTTTTAGCTTCTTCAAAGATACACCAGTATTAAATGTTTTATATATTTTAGGCAACCAATTATTTGTATTTGGTAGAACTTTTGCTTCTTTATTACATATTAATCTTGTAATTGATGGTATATCTTATACAAATTTTACAGGATTAATTGGATTTGTAATTATCAATGTTATATTTATTGCTTTATATTATGGTATTTGGTATTTAGTTAGTTTTATTGTTAATAAACATAATGAAGATAAATTAAGAAGCGTGGTAGAAAAATATGAACTTACCAAATCAGAAAAAGCACGTTTCCAATTAAGAAATTATATTCATACTTTTTCTCCATATGTCTTTATTTCTTTAATTATCCCAATTGTATTCTTCTTTGTTATCATTACTGCTAGATTTGACAGCGTTATTGCTAAAGAAGCATCTAGTAAATTAAATGGTACATTACATATATATACCAATAACATTGAACCTGCATTAAATACTTTATTCTTAGATAATGATTTCCATAAGATCATTTTAAATTTCTTTACTCGTTCATCTAATAATGGATATATCGATATTATGAACGTATGGTTTTCTTCCGTTCCATGGGTTGAATATATCTTAATTGTATTTGGTGTTGCTTTAATCTTATTTATTTGGTTTATCTTATTCCAAGCTTTATATTTATTAGTGAGAAAACCTATCGCGAAAATCAAATGTGATAACGCAAGAAAAGCTTATATTTATAAGATGGAACATCAAGAATATAAGATTAGAAAAGAATATAAAAATGAAGTATCTTCAAAAAGTGATGACTTTATTAGAACTTTGGAAGAAGAAGTCAATTCCAGCGCGAAAAATATCGCGAATATCACTACCGAAGAAGATGAAGAATTATTGAAAAATCCTAAATCATTTGAAAAGAATCGCCGTGCTTATTTAGAAGATATCGGTTATGGTGTTAGTGATTTAGGTGTTAGTTTAAATGATATTGAAAAAGTTAAACCAATCGTTGAAAGAGAAGTTAGATACATTAGTGATGAAGATATTGATATCATCTTAGAAGAAGAACCAGTTATTGAAGTAACGGAAGAAGAACAAGATATTTCACTTGAAGAATCATCAAATGATGAATTCTATGAAAAATATATTCCAGAAGAACAAGAAATTGAAGATATTAAACCTTTAAGTGAAGATGTCGCTCAATATATTTTTGAAAATATCTCTAATGATGATCTAATTAAAGAAGATGCATTAAATCAAAATGAAGAAATAGAAGATGTGGAAAAATTAGATTCTTTAGAAGGTTCTTTACCAAATGAAGAACAAATTACTGAAGAAGAAATTCAAACTGAAGATACTCAAGAATCAGAGATTAATAATGAACCTGAAGAAGTTGAATCAGTCGTAATTGAAGAAACTAATAACCAAGAACAAGAAACTCCTATCGAAGATGAAAAATTAGTTACTGATGAAGAAACTAAACAAGAAACTTCAATAGAAGAGGAAGAATTAGCGACTAAGGAAGATAGCAATGAAGAGGAAACTCTTATAGAAGAAGCTTTGGTTAGCGAAGAAGCTGAAAGTCCAATTGAAGAAAAAGAAGTTATTACTGAAGAAGAAACACCGGTTTCTGAAGAAGAACCTAAGGTGGATGAAGAAAAAGAAGATATCAAAGATTTAATTGTTATTGAAGAAGTTAAACAAGATATTCCTGTGGAAGAAGAAAAACTTGAAGATGTTGATTCTAATTTCCAAGAAGTAGAAGAAGTTACAAATATTGTTTATCAAGAAGATATTGAAAAAGAAGATTCTATTGAACAACAAGAAGTTGAAGAAACTCCAATCGAAATAGTTCCTGAAGAAATGATTGTTCCACAAGAAAATAATGTAGAAGAGTCTGAAACTCAAGAAACAAATAAAGAACTCGATCAAGAACAAGAAGTTGAAATAACTTCTGAAGAAGAAATAAAAATTCCTCAAAAAACTACTTACGAAGAAAAACCTATAAAACCAAAAAAGGAAAAATATAATCCTTTCTTAAAATATTTTAACCCTCGTACTAAAGGTTATGGGGCAAAGAAGGTTCCTTCTTTTAAACAACTCGCGGAAGATAAACAAAAGAATAAAAAATAATAGAGTGGATTTTCCACTCTATTTTACTAAGGATGTGATTTAAATGAACAAATGCATTATTGTAGGAGCTAGTCCTTTAATCAATGAATTTAAATATGATGAAAGTGATTTTATAATCGGTGTTGATGGAGGAGTTTCTTTCTTATTAAAACATAACTATAAAATATCTTTAGCATGTGGAGATTTTGATTCATTAGGCTATGTTCCAAGCGATATTAAAACAATTAAATTAGATCCTATTAAAGATATTACAGATACCAATAGAG
>CAVJGK010000036.1:0-12953 GCA_963648895.1 Lachnospiraceae bacterium
AGTTAGAGGTGATTTTAATTCATGAGAAGCATTGGCGAAGAAATCTTGTTTCATTTCTTTAATTTTATTTTCTTTGGTGATGTCATATAAAAACATACTAATTGCTTTTACTCTATCATCTTGGTATGAAACACTAGTTAAAGTTATTTGATAAACTTTATTATCAATAGTTTCAATGATTTGAGAATTTTTATTTTCTTTTAAACAAGATTCTAATTCTTTTTGTAAAGTTAAACTTCTTATGAAATATAAATAATTAGCTTTTTTATCTTCAATTTTAAATATATCTAATGCTTTAGAATTGCAATTGATGATATCTAATTTATTATCAAAAAGAATAAATCCTTGAGTAAAATTATCGATGATGAATTGATTTTTATATTTTTCTTCTTCGATGGAAGAGATTTTATCATTGAGCAATTTTTTAACTTTTTGTACTTTAGTTGATAAAACTTCAATATCATCTCCTTCATAAACTTCATTATCTCCAATAACGGATGATAATTCTTTAATTTCATTTTCTAAAGGCTTAGAAGAAAGAGCAATAATTCTATTAAAGATAATGATTGATAAAGCGATAATGATTACACCTGTTATAATGCCTGAAATGGCTAGTTGAGTTAAAATGGAATTAACGTTTTTACTAGGAAGAGAGATTCTTAGAAAATGACCATCATCTTTTAAAGCAAGATAGACCATATCTTGTTTAGTAGAATCTGAATAACGATAATAAACAGTTCCTAAATTTTTAATTTCTTCTCTTTCTAGATGGTTATCATAACTTGCATAATCTTGGTTAAAATTATCCGCGATGACTTTACCATCTAAATCAATAACAGTGATTCTAATTTTATTCGCGCTTGGAAAATATGTTAATAAGGTATCTTCATTAGAACCATCATAGATATTCATCGCGAATTTTAAATAAGTATTGGCGTTTTCTTTGACGTTATTATCATTTACTTGTTTGACGGTAAATAACGAAACTAAAAACAATATCGTTATAGATATGATTGTGATTAAAACATTTGTTAAAGTTAATTTCTTTTTCATTTTCCAATCTTATATCCTATTCCATAAATCGTTTGAATAAGTTTTCCTTCTTTGTCTCCGAGTTTGCTTCTTAAACTTTTGATATGCATATCAATCGTTCTTGATTCATAACAGTTATCTTCGCCCCATAGCTTTACTAATAATTTATCTCTTGAAACTACTTCGGTTTTATTTTCTAAAAGAAGAACTAATATTTCAAATTCTTTATTAGTTAAATTTATTTCATTGTTTGAATATGTGACTAAATGTTTGTTTTGATCAACGACTAAATCTTCAAAATAGAGTAAAGATGATTTATTATGTTTTCTTAATCTAGCACTGACCCTTGACATTAATTCAAGTAAGTCAAAAGGCTTGGTGATATAATCATCCGCGCCTAAATCTAGACCTTCGATTTTATCCATAATCATTGTTTTTGCACTTAAAATAATTATTTCAATATCATCATTATTCTTATCTTTACGAATGGATTTTAAAATCTCATAACCGTTGATATCAGGAAGCATTAAGTCAAGTAATATTAAATCTGGTTTTACTTTATTGAATTCTAAAAAGAATTCTTTAGCGTTAGGAAAACTTTTAACAATATAACCTTGTTTTGACAAAGTTTTATTGATGATTAAAGAAATATCTTCATCATCTTCGATTGAATAAATTAAATAATTTTCCATAAGCCCCCAATTTAAAAGATTTGTTTATCTTTATGATATCCGTTTAAAATATAGATTACCCATTCAGCAATATTAGATGCGTGATCGGCGATTCTCTCTAAATATTTTACTACTAAAGTAGTATATATTGCAAAAGAAGAATCGATTAAATGTGAATTGTCTAAAGAAATAATTTCTTCAACTAATTCTTCGTATAAAGAATCGACAATATCATCTTTTTTAATTGTTTCACTTGCTAAAGATAAATCTTTTTTGATAAATGATTCAATGGAAGTATGAACCATGTCCATACTATTTTCAATTAGCTTATCCAAATTTTTTAATTCATGCTTAGGGCAATCTTTTAATTTGTTAGTGAAAATGACAATATCTTCGGCATGATCACCAAGTCTTTCAAGATCTTCAACAAGTTTTAAAATACCAATGACAGAACGCATATCTTTGGCATAAGGTCTTTCTTTTAACATGATAGACATACACATTTCTTCGATTAATCTTTCATGTAAATCAACGATATCATCATTGATTAAAGATGCTTTTTCTTCGGAAAAACCTTCATATAATGAAATGGCTAATTTTAAATTTGATTCAACTACATCAGCCATTTTAATTAGCATCTTATTTAAATTTTCAATTTCTTCTTCAAGTTTCATTCTAACCAAACCTTCCTGTGATGTAATCTTCTGTTTTCTTATTCTTTGGTTCTTTGAATAATGTTTCTGTATCTTCATATTCAACGATTTCACCTAGCATAAAAAAGGCAGTATAATCACTAATTCTTGTTGCTTGTTGCATGTTGTGAGTGACAATTACAATGGTGTAATCTTCTTTTAATTGATCGATTAATTCTTCAATCTTTAAAGTTGCGATTGGGTCTAAAGCAGATGTAGGTTCATCCATTAAGATAACCTTTGGATTCATCGCGATAGTTCTTGCAATACATAATCTTTGTTGTTGACCACCAGATAGTCCTAAAGCAGAATCTTTTAAACGATCTTTGACCTCTTCATATAATGCCGCTTTTTTTAAAGCGTCAACAACGATATCATTTAAGATGGCTTTTTTCTTGATGCCTTGGCATCTAGGACCATAAGCAACATTATCAAATATAGACATTGGGAATGGGTTAGGATTTTGGAATACCATTCCAACTTCAGTTCTTAATAAAATTGGATTGATGGTTTTAACATCTTTATCATCGTAAGTTAATATACCATCGATTTTACAATTAGGAATTAAATCATTCATTTTGTTTAGACATCTAAGCAATGTTGATTTACCACAACCAGAAGGACCAATAAAAGCAGTGACTTTATTTTTTAAAATATCGATTGAAACATTTTTTAATGCATGTTTTTCACCATAATGTAAATTCAATCCTTCAATGTGAAATATTATATTTTCATTCATTTAGTTCACCTCGAATTTGTTTAATTTTTTAGAGATTAGTTTGACTAATATATTTAATATCAATACAACGATTAAGATGATGATTGATATTGCACATGCTTGGGAATAATTAGGATTTTCTCCTTGCATAACGCTCCAAATATGGACGGCCAAAGAAGCAGAACCTTGATTGACGATAATGGTATCTTTAATCATTGTTCCCATGACATAGATTAATGCGGCAGATTCACCAATGATACGGCCAATGGCAAGTAAAGTGGAAGTTAATATACCACTTAAAGCATTAGGAATAACTACTTTGAAAATTGTTTGAGTTTTACTAGCCCCTAAAGCTAAAGAAGCACTTCTTAAAGAAGTAGGAATATTATTAATTGCTTCTTCAGTTGTTCTAATAATTAATGGGAGAAGCATAATCGCTAAAGTAAGACTACCGGCAATAATTGAATATCCAGAAGAATTAAAGACTCCATTACAAAATGGAATAAAGATTGCCGCGCCAACTAAACCAAAGATGATTGAAGGAATACCACTAGACATATCAATCATTGATCTTAAGATTAATGTGAATTTATTATTTGGTGCATATTCACTTAAATATATTGCCCCACCGATACCTAAAGGTAGAGAGATTAATAAAGTTAAACCAATTAAAATTAAAGTAGTGATTAATGAACCACGGATACCGCCTCCAGAAGTAGAAACTTGTAAATCAGTTATTTTACTTCCTTTGTCCATATTCAAGGCCATTAATTCTGCGCCTTTTTTACTAAAGCCATAATAAGTATTACCTACTTCATCTTCTAAAACAATTTTAGTGATGATGTAATTTTCTTCAATGGATGTTATATCGCCACTTGTTTGATCGATGCAATATTTTAAAGGAGAATTAGGCTCAATATAAGAAATTTTAACTACGCTTTCTCCTGCGTTATTATAAGAATCAACTAAAGCAACACCCCATTTAGAAGAATAGAAGGCTCCATCAATGCTTTTATCTTCAAAAGTAGTTAAATCACCTTGGTATTTAAGATTAATAACTTTGGAGTTATAATCAGAAAATAACATATTGAAAGATAAATTAGATGTACCTTTGATAAATACGAATAATAAAATACCAATTAAGATAATAAGTTCAAAACTAGAAAATAACCATGTAACACCTTGTAAGGCGCCATCTTTAATTTTTCTTTGATTTTGACTTAGGAATGTTTTAATTTTATTTAGCATAGTTACCTCCTATTTTCTTCTTTAAGAGATTTAATAATAAGTTAGTAACTAATATGACAACGATTAAGACAATACCAACGGAGAATTTAATATCATAATCAAGACCGGAAGTTTCTGAAAAACCTTGTAACATTGTGGAAGTTAAAGTCTTAGTGATATCAAATAAGTTGAATGTTGGACCATTTCCAGCATTACCTGCGACCATTGATACGGCGGTTGCTTCACCTAATGCACGACCAACACCTAGAATAATTCCAGAAAAGATACCGGATTTTGCGCTTGTTAATACGACATGGAAGTTTGTATAAGTATTTGAAGCACCAAGGGCTAAAGAACCTTTAATATAATCTTCTTTACAAGCTTTAATCGATGTAGAAGAAATCATTGTAATAGTTGGAATGATCATAATGGCTAAAACAAGCACACTAGAAAGGGTGGAAACACCTCCAGCAGATTGATAATTAAACCAAGATGAAATAGTTTTTACAATCGTTGTAATAATACCGGCACCAAAGACACCATAAATAACACTTGGGACTGATGCTAATAATTCAATGACGGCATTCAATACTTTAGAAACCTTTTTAGGGGCGATTCTAACGATAAATAAAGCACTTAATATTGAAATTGGTACCGCGATTATTAAAGATAATAAAGTGACATAGATAGTATTTAAAATAATATATCCAACACCATAAACGTTTGGATAATTGAACCATGTATTACCGAATAAGAATTTCCAAAAATCAACCCTATATTCCACTCCATCGATTGTATATGTGTTAATAAACGGTTTTAAACCTTTAATTAAAATAAAGATTACGACAACAACAATTACTGATGCACATAATAATCCAATTAGGGTAAAGGCCACTTTGACAAATTTGTCTAAAGTGGTCTTGTTTTGAATCTTCTTTTCGATATTAGTTTTTATTACTTGATTAGGTCGCTCCATTTTGTGTAAGCACCTGTATAAATTTTATTTAAAGAATCTGCAGTAATACTTGTGAGTGGATTTTTCTTGTTTGTTACTGCAACGATTGCATCTGTACAAATTTTGCCATATGTACCTTCTGCAGCTGGTTCTGAATCTGTTAATTTAATTTCTCTTGATAAGAAACCAATATCTAATTTAGCTGCATCGTCTTTTGCAGAACCTTGAGTGTATTTATAAGCATCACCTGAACCTGTGTGGTTGTGGTTTGCGATGAAGTTACCGCATTTTGCCGCAAATTCAGTAGTTAATGCGCTACAAATTTTATCGACTGATGTAGATCCACCAAAATAAACTGTTACTTTTGAATTATCTTGTGCACATACTGGATAATTTGCTTTAATTTCATCCCATGATTTATCAGAAGATGAAGTTGAAACAATACCTGATTCAGAAGCGATTGTTGCTTTACCTTCTTTTGTACCCATGTAAGCAACGAATGCTTTGATGATTTGTCCTGCAACAGAATTATCATCAGCTCTAGTAACATAGTTGAAGTTTCTTGTTAATTTATATGTGTTATTTA
The DNA here is from genome assembly GCA_963648895.1 of Lachnospiraceae bacterium. GTDB lineage: Bacteria > Bacillota_I > Bacilli_A > RFN20 > CAG-449 > UBA3210. The sequence goes on from CAVJGK010000036.1 coordinate 5,882, forward strand.
AAACATTTGCTTCTGTTGGTTCAACACCTTCATAAGTTAAACCATTGAGTGAAGAATCAAGTGATGCAAGTGAGATATAACCAATACCATATTCATCGTTTTGGATTTTAGTTTTCATATCACCATTACCAGATGTTTCAATGACGCTACTGACTAATACTGAATTGTCTTTTGCAGCATCTTTTAAATTGATTTTTTCAAAGAAACCTTCTCTTGTTCCACTTGATGTGTCACGTGTATATACTTTAATTGTTTTGCTTGTGTCATAAGTTGATCCTGTACTTCCACCTTGTGAAGAACTTGTTGTAGTTCCGCAAGAAACAACACCTGCACCTAAGGCTAAGCTTGTTAATAAAATTGTTCCAATCTTTTTCATAAATATTTTTCTTTTCCCCCTTGAAACACCTATATTGTAAAAAAGGAAAAAATATAAATCTTTCATGATAGAGTAAAAAGATTGTAAAGAAAATGTAAAGAAAAAAGTGCCCAAAGCACTTATAATGAATTATATTTTCTCATATGCTAGTCTAGAAGTTCCATCACTTACATAGATATTGCCACAGTATTTAAAATATTCTTTTAATATTAGATGTTGCATTATTTTATTATCTTCATGAGTATCTATTCTTAAATGTGGAATGATCGAATAACAATAATTTACTACAAAAGAGAAAATACCTTTGATCTTCCCGTCACTTGCGATTCTATGAATAGTTCCATATTCATTGTTAGATAACCACTTACCATTTTCAATGTTGATATAAGTAGGATCTTCACCAATTATAAAAGCAAATACGCCGTGTATTTGGTTATTTGATGTTACTACAAATAATATATTCTTATTAATATCTTCTTTTAATAAATCTAAGTTAGGATGATTATCTCCCCATTGAGTTGGATTGTTATTTTGTTTCATAAATTCACGGGCATATTTATATATTTCTAAGATGGTATTTAAATCATCTATATTTGCTTTTCTAATTTGTATTTGTTCCATAATTAATTTCCTTTTACAATATATTAAAAAGTTTAAAACAATTAAAATTATTTGTATAGAAAAATTAACGTGTCTATAATGAAATTAACAAAGGAGCTATTTATTTATGGATAAATATTTTAGTGAATATAAACCATATAAAGATGGAATAAACAATGATGGAGTTCTTCTATCTAAGGCAATTAAAGAATGTTCTTTAAACAATGATCGATTAATCATTGAAAGTGGCATATATAAATGTGGAACTATTTATTTATGCGATAATGCATCAATTTATTTAAATAAAGGGGCAAAAATTAAATTAAGTGATGATGATAAAGATTTTTACTCTTTTGATTCAGGTAATAAAGTAATTACTAGAAATACTTGGGCTGATTGTACATATAATGGTAAACCTTCAAAATATTTTATTTATGGCAAAGATTTAAAAAATATAACTATTGATGGAGAAGGAACTATTGATGGATCAGAAGAACTATTTGTTGGAAAATCTAATCCATATCATATCGAAGGAAAATATTATCCTCGTACTCCATTAATTTATATGGAAAATTGTAAAGACATTAAATTAGAACATGTTTTATTAGAAAGAAGTGCATTCTGGACTGTTCATTTAGTTGGATGTGATGGGGTATTAATTGATGGAATAAGTATTAGAAACAATCCAATATTTACCAATTCTGATGGTATTGACCCAGACCATTCAAAAAACATGATTATTAGAAACTGTGATATTTCCTGTGCCGATGATTGCATTGTTTTAAAATCAACTTCTTATGCAAAACATTATGGTCCAACAGAAAATGTTGAAGTATATAATTGCAAATTAAAATCCACTTGTGCGGCAATTAAATTAGGTACAGAATCATATTCTGATTTTAAAAATATCTATTTCCATGATATTGATATTGTAGATACTAACCGTGGCATTTCTTTAATGATTAGAGATGGAGGAAGTGTTTATAATACAAAATTTGAAAATATTAAAATAAATTCTCATCAAGTTTCTCCGCTTCATTGGTGGGGAAGAGGTGAACCTATTTCTATTACTAATATTAAAAGAGATGAAACTTCGATTTTAGGAACTATCTATGATGTATCTTTTAAAAATATTTCTTGTGATAGTGAAAATGGTATAACTATTGTTGGAGATAATATCAACGATATTGAATTTAACAATGTTAGTCTAAACATCCATGATAAAACAGCATGGGAGAAAAAAGATTTAGATTTAAGACCAAGTATCTATAATGTATTGGAAGGTGAATTCCATGAATTATATATCAAAGGTAATCCAAATATCAAATTAGAAAATACCATCTTTAAAGATGTTGTTAAAGAATAAATGAAATATTTATCACTCTAGCTGTGGCTAGAGTTTTTTAGTAAATAAATAACTTTCTAAATAGTTAGGTTTTTCAACAAGCTACGCTTGTTGAGAAATTAAAAAAAATTCTTTTTAGGATTTTTTGCTTTTTCTTTACATTATTCTTTATAGAAGGGCAAAATGCCTAAGGAGATAAGAAGTATGCCAAATTGGATAAAAAATAAAATTATTGTTGGAAATGCCAAAACAGTGGAAAAATTGATTGAATCATATGGTAGTTATGATGAAGAAAGAAAGTTATTGGATTTTGATTTAAATAAATTAATTCCAATGCCTAAAGATTTAGAAATAGAATTTTCTACTAAAAGTGATGATGGATTGCTATTATATTTAACTAAAATTAATCATCAAATTGATTATTATGGTTGCAAAGAAGATAAACTTTCCAAAAAAGATTTTGATGAAATGATGGAAAAAATAATCTCACATTTAAGCAATAAAAGGGATTTAGTTTTAAGCAAAGAAGAATTAGATAAGATATTAACAAGATATAAAAATAACGTTAATGAACTTTTAAACTTGGGACATAGACAAGTGAGTAATATTTTAAAATATGATGCTTTAAATTGGTATGAATGGAGAATTAAAAACTGGGGATGTAAATGGAATAGTAATAATCTAATAATTGGAGATAAGGGAAATACCTTTTCTTTTGAAACACCTTGGGATCCACCTATGGGTGCGATTATTAAAATGAGTGAATTAAATCCATCTATTCGTTTAGCTTTATTATTTTCAGATGAAGATATTGGAAGCCATGTTGGTTATATTTTAATGCAAGGAGGTAGGATTGATTATAAAGGTAGTTTTAAAAATAAATCAGTAGATGCTTATAAATTAGCTTTTGATTTATGGGATTGTGAAGATGAATATGAATTTGATGAAGAAAATAATACATATGTTTATAAACATATCTAAATTAAATTTTAAATAAAAATGTTTATTTGTGCTGAAAACACTATTTTACTTTTTTTGGTTATTTAAAATTATTCTTTAATTTTACTTATAAATATAAATAATGTATAATTTTATTAACTAACAAGGAGAAGGAAAAATATGAGTGAAAAATTAAAAGTTGCAATTATTGGTGCAGGCCCTGCTGGATTATCCGCGGCAAAAGACCTTTTAACTGCAGGAGTTGAAGTTGATATCTACGATAGAGAAAATTTTGCTGGTGGTGTTATGGCTTTTGGTATTCCAGGATTTAGAATTGGCCTTGATACTGTCAATAGATCAATTACTCCAGTTCAAGAATTAGGTGGTAATTTCATCTTTGGTAAAGATTTAAAAGAATCTGATTTCTTAGATTTAGCGACTAAATATGATTATGTTTATTTAGCATTTGGTTTAACAAAAGTTCGTCGCTTAGGCGTTAAGGGTGAAGATTTAGAAGGATCTTTAGACGCACTTGATTTCTTACGCGATTTTAACTTTGAAGATAAATTAAATTTAAAGAAATCAAAACCATCATTACATGGTACAGTCATCTTAGTTGGTGCCGGTAATGTTGCAATGGATGGCGCACGTGCTGCAGTAAGATGTGGTGCAGAAAAAACAATCATTGTCTATAGAAGAAGTAGAGATGAAGCTCCATGTAAGAAAAATGAAATGGAAGATGCAGAAAAAGAAGGCGTTGAATTACAATTCTTAACTAACCCAGTTGAATTAATTGGTGAAAATGGACATGTTGTAAAATGTAAATGCGAAGTTATGGAACTTGGTGAACCAGATGCATCTGGAAGAAGAAGCCCAGTTGGCACAGGTAAATATATTGAAATTCCATGTGATTATGTCATTTCTGCAATTGGTCAAATTCCAGATTCATCAGTATGGAATGTTGGTAAGATTGAAACAAATCATGGCTATGTTGTAGCTAAAGCAAGCTATGGTGCAGGTAAGATGATTGCTTATCAAACATCAGTTGAAAACATCTTCACAGGTGGCGATGTTATCTTAGGCGCAAAGACAATTGGCGATGCTTTATTATGTGGTAAAGGTTTCGCAAAATACGTATTAGAACATAAATAATAATTATTAACCTTTAAAAATAAATGTTGGTTAATATCAAAAAAGATGTTGGTTACTTAATGTAATCAGCATTTTTTTGTTGATAACTCAATACATCTATTAACAAAATCGAACAATTTTGTAAGATAAAAGCGCTTACAATTACTATTATTATATTAGTTACTTATAAAAATATTACTTCATTCGAACAATAAGAAATAAAAATAGGAGGATTATAAATTATGTGTAAAAAAATATGTAAAATAGGAATACCACTTATTTTGTATATAGGTGCAATGATTATTTTTGCTTTCTTTGATTTAGATATTTCCTTGGCAATGTACAATAAAGAAAGTCTATTTGGTAAGATATTTGAAACGATTGGAGAAGTTCCTTTTACCTTTATTGCTTTAACTGGATTTACAATCTTATTTATAACTCGTAACAAAGATGTTAAATGGAAAAATATATTGATTGGTATTATCTCTATAGTAGGTATGCTTACATATGGATTCTTACTTCCATTTTTTGTACTTAACTATCTAAAAGTAAGTAAAGCTTGGATATATGGTATGGCTTTAACACTCCCTAATTGCGCAATTTCTTACTTTTTCATGAATCAACTTTGTAAAAAATATGATAAAGAGTTAAAAGTAGTCGCGATTATTGCAATATTAACAATTTTAGGACAACAATTATTTGTAAACCTTATTAAGATCATATGGGGACGACCTAGAATGAGAGATATGGTTGATCCGCTACAAGAATTTTACCCATGGTATAGACCTAATTTCTTTAGTGGAGGAAATTCTTTTCCTTCAGGTCATTCGGCCAATGCTGCATGTATTGTGATTTTTACTTTACTTCCTAATGTATTTTCAAAAAATAAGAAAGTTGGATATATAATTACAACTAGTATTTCTTATTTATGGCTTATTACTGTAATGGTTTCTCGTGTTGTCGCTGGTGCACATTTTGCTTCAGATGTTACTACAGGAGCTGCAATTTCATTAACGATATTCTACCTATTAAAACAATTTACATATTCTAAATTTGGAGTAGATAATAAAATATTAGAAACTAGTATCTAGTTTAGTGAAAAAAAATCACCATTGACTTTATTAAAAATAGCTATAAAATAATATTGTAAATATGTTAGTTGCCATTGGGTTAGACATCAACTATCTCGCGAATTTTATAGTTTATCAATAGGCAAGCATATTTACTTTTATATCTTTCAGGCATTCTATCCGGGAATGCCTTTTTATTGCTTATTTTGCTATTTATGGTATAATTTGAATATAAAATAATTTACTTTTGGGGGCTATATGGAAGAAATTAAATTAAAAAGCGAAAGAATAAAAGAATTTAATGAATATGATATTTTTTTCAATGCTTTTGCGATTAATTACTTAAATATATTTTTAATTTATCCATCAACTGGAATAGCCAAAATCATGAAACTTGATGGATATAAAACACAAGGCTTTGGTAATGTAAATTATACTTCCACTTATGAATTAATGCTTAATACATATATCAAAAAACGTGTTTATGAAGATGATCAAGAATTCTTAAAAACAAAATTAAAATTAGAGAATGTTATTTCTATTCTTTCAACTGAACAACAATTTGAATTACCTTATAGAGTTTTAGAAAATAAGGAAATTCATTATTATTCTGCACATTATATTCGTATTTCTAATGATGGTGAAGAATTAAAGATTATTGCTGGATTTAGAAATATTGATGAAATCATCAATCAAGAAGCTAAAAAGAAAGAAGAAGGTATGAATAAAGCATATGAAGCTTTAGCGAATGCTTTTTATTCCTTACACCGCGTCGATATTATTAATAACACTTATTATGAAATTAAATCTTGTGCAGTTGTAAAAGAAGCAGAGTTGATTGATGATAATTCATATACTTCTAATATCAATTCAATCTTAGATCATGTATGTGTTTCTTCTTTTTTAGATAATGTTAAAGAATTTATTGATATTAAAAGTCTTGACCAACGTTTAAAAGACAAGAATTTTGTAACCATTGAATTCATTGATAAATATGTTGGTTGGGTAAGAATGTCATATATTAAAGAAGATAATGATGCAAGTGGACATTTGTGGCATGTATTATTACTGCTTGAAGTAATTGATGAAGAAAAGAAAAAAGAAGAATCATTAAGAATACTAGCTGAAAAAGATCAATTAAGCGGATTATATAATCGTGGTACTGGTGAAAATAAAATTAAAAACTATATCGAAATTAATAAAGAAGGTTTATTCTGCTTAATGGATTGTGACAGGTTTAAATCAATCAATGATAACTTTGGCCATGAAGTTGGTGATTTAGTTATTCAAGGAATCGCGAATGTATTAAAGAAAAACGCTCGTAAAGAAGATATTGTTATGCGTCTAGGTGGAGATGAATTTGCAGTCTTTATTCCAGGTATTGTTACTCAAAAAGAAGCAGAAGATATATGGAATAGAATGGTTAAAGCATTTAAGAAATTGAAGATTAAAAAATTACAAGATTTTGTTTTATCCATTTCTGCAGGTTGCACTTTATATGATGGTAGTGAATATGATAATTTCAATACATTATATAAAAAGGCTGATGATGCAATGTATATTTCGAAAAAAACATTTGGTTATAAAATAACATTTATTAAATAATTAGAT
>CAVJGK010000037.1:0-12755 GCA_963648895.1 Lachnospiraceae bacterium
GTATACATGGGTGATTTAGCATGAAATAATTACCATACAAAGCAAAAAGCGTCGTACTAGACGCTTAGTTTTCAAATTTAATTTTTCTTTTATGTCTAAGATAAATAATTAGCCATACAATTAGTCCAATAACAAGCACTATTCCAATTGATGTTAAGGTAATGATTAATGGAATATTTATTTTAGAAGAAACACCAGGTTCTAACACAATAAACGTACCTACATTGCTTGTTTCAAAACATATATATCTTCCATAAGAAGAACAAGATATTTCTTCTAAACCCCCATCGTTTAGATAATATACTTTAACCTTATTACGATCATAATCAGGGTTAGTATTAATATAATATTTGATATTAGAATTTGGGGTTATTTCTTCTCCTTCTTCAGAAAGTAAATTAACATCTGTAACTTCAAAATTTGAAGAAATATCTTTTAATAATGTTTTAATTTGTTCATATTTAGAACCACTTTCAATTCTTTGTGATTGAATAATATATTTAGTATTTAAAACATTATTAATATCTTCTATTTTTACATCATTAGATGAAGTGGCTGAAGATATGACAGAAATAGTTTCTTCAGTATATGAATCATTTCCTAAATTGGTCTTATATGCATTTGTAGAAGCTTTATAGGTTATTGAATATGTGCCTAATTCTTCTAAAGTAAATTTATTGTCTATAACACTAACTTCTTCTAAACTAGGTGAAATAACCTTAGTTTCAATATCTAAGGCAGTATCTCCAAAATAGGCTTTTGCCGAAGGTAAAGTATAAATAGCGTTTTGTAAGCTTGTAACTTCACCCACTTGATCAATTTGTAAGGATGGAACATATAAAGCTTTATATTCTTTATTATCATCTACTACTTCATTAGTATTGACCAATGAATCTAAAGAAGGTTTTAAAGTAAAAGCAACTTGTTTATCCATCGAAGATACATTGGCAGTCACATTCAATTCACTATTTAATAAATCATGCGTCAATGTAAGAGTATAAGTTGTTTTCTTTCCATCGATATCTAACATAATTCCAGATTGATATTCACTAGTTTTAATATAAAAATCACTTAAAGCATTATTATCAAGTAATGTGATAGATAAGAAATATAAATCATCTTCTTTAACAATTTGGCATTCACTATCAAAATATTTATTGATCATGGAAATACCAATGGAGGAAGTTCCTCCAAGGGTATAAGTAGTTTGATAGATATTTTTATCCACCATATTTTGCGAAGTTTCCGCGATAGTTTTTAATGGTGTTTTAGGAGCTAAAGATAAAATAGTTAATAAACTTAATAATGTTACAATAGATTTCTTCATAACTATTCTCCATAGACTGCGACAATCTTAACTAATGAGTTATCTAAATATGATTTAGAAATTTGAGTGTTTTCTAAATCAATTTGGATTAATTTACCATCTACATAAATTGCCCAATATTTAAAATTAGCTTCTTTTTCTTTTTTACTAACAACTCTATAAACACTTGAAGATAACCCTTCTAACAATGTTTCATCTTCTGTGATAGATTGAGTAGTTAAAGACATTGATACAAATTTACTTTCATCAATAGTTTCACCTTCTAATGTATAAGTATAGAACTTACAATTAAGTGGTTCTTTAATAAGCGCGTAGATAGTACATGATTCTTCAATAACATATGACATATCATTAGTATGGCTTGTTTCATAAGAATAAATCTTTTCGTTATTAACAGTTTCATAGAAAATCTCTTTATCACTTCTCCAACCAATGAATTTATAATTGCCACTTGGAAGAACAAAGGTAGAAAAATCACTTAATGTTAATGTATAGCCCAAAGCAGTGCGATAATAAGTTTTACTACCTAAAGAATAAGTTACTCCATTAATGCTATATTCAGCATTAACAATAAGTCCTTCATCCCAATAAGTAACAAGTATTGGGGTAGTTGAATTTAATTTCGCTCCAACATTTTTAACTTGGGCACCTGGATTAACATAATCCACTTTAGAGCCATTTTTCTTTAAATAACACCATTTATATAAATTATCATTTGTAGATTTAAAGTAAGATTTATCCAAAGAGAAATTCTCTTCACTTTGTTTTATAGTTATAATATATATTTGATCACCATTTTCTAACGTTGTTACATTTGGTAAATCATCTCTAAATGGATGGTTTTTATCTGTCAAATAAGATAAAGTAATTTCTTCGTCTAATGAATGAACTATAAAATCTTCTGTCATAGTAATAGATTTATTTCCAACATATAATACTTGATCATCATTTTCATCTTCACTAAAAGATAGAGTATATATTACACGATATTTTCCACTTTTTAAGAATGTAAAAGCATTGTTATTAGAACTTATATCATTATCATTTGCCATAGTATAATATCCACCTGAATATTTTTTAAATTGAGGATAAGATGTAGAAAACAATGTGCCTTTATTATCCATTAGCATCACACTTTGGAAATTATAAGAAGTGGATGTAAAATACTCGTTACTAGAAGTAATACTAAAAGAAGAATAATCTTTACCATTAATTTTTAAATTATAAACATAATAAGTAACATATTCATCATCACCATGTTTGTAAGTAAAACAAATTAAAGCATATTCTTGATTCTTTAATCCTTCTTCTAATTCAGAAATTGTTGTACCAATAGTTGTGTTTGATTTACTATAACATTCAAATTTTTCTAGACTAAATGCGTAAGTAGAACTACCAACTTTTAAACAATAGGAAGCATTTATCGCATCAGATACACTAGTTAATTCTAATGCATCAGTATTAATGACTTTAATATCTCTTCTTGATCCATCAGAATAATAATATTGACTACCTGAAGCCACTTCTTCATCATTTCTTAAAATAGAATAAGTAGTTGCTTCTTGACCTTTATACATAAATGTAAGATTTTGAGAATAACCATATCGATCAACTAGATGATAGATTACTACCATTTCATCATCCGACATATCAAATAATGAATCATTCCACACTTCATAGTTATAAGAAACTTTAGTATAAATACCATTTTTTAAAGTATAAATACTTATTTTTTCTTGGTTCATATGATAAAAATCACTTTCACTATTATATGCATCTAAAGAAGTATAACTATTACCATAAGAAACATAACTAATTTCTGGAATGTGAGCTTTGCTACCTTTAGTATAATATTTGTTGCTTACATAATAATTATTTTCTTCATCATAAGTCCAAGAGATATTATAATCTTCATCTTCATAAGTATATTCATCAATTATTGAAATAGTAGGAGATTTTTTTAAAACAACATTGATCAAACAAGATTTATAACTTCCATCAATTTCACCTTCTAAATATAAAGCAATATCTTGGGTGTATTTAAATGTATTATTACTTGATAAGTTTAATTCATATACGGAAGAATAATCTACTTCTCCATTAGCTTTTAATTTATAAGCTTTATATTTTAATTTAGTATCTTCTAATGTAGGATAAACCTTTTGTCTAAATAAATCATAAATAGAAATATTTTCATTGTAAGTTGCTTCATATCCAAGTTCTACTACAGTTTTAAATCTTTGGGAGAAGGTAGAAAAAGTTTGCCAAGAAATATAATCACTATATAAAGGTGTTTTGGAAGTTATAGGATCATATCCATAACATTCATAAACCATTTGGAATGTGAAAATATTACCCTTATTTTCTTGAATAGATGTGGTAGTTAAAGGTTTAATACTCATCTTAGTTGAATATAATTCTTTAACGTTTTCTCCATCATTGGAAGAAAAGAAAACGTTGACTAAATCATTACTCATACCATATTGGAGTTCACTATTATAAATTGTATTATCTTTTAAAGATGAAAAATCTGTATAGAGATAAAAAGGTTGAGTATTGTAATAAGAATAAGAATTACCACTTAAAGGAGTATAATCAATGGAAGATAATTTAACCATTGAAGAATAATCAATAACTAAACGTTTATAAGTTGGCCCCATATTAAACATTTCAGTCATCGCACCAGTAGATGCACCAATTAATAATAAATCAACATTAGCTCTGTTTCCTAAATCAAATACGTAATAATATTTACCCGTATTTGCATCGAATTCATAAGATAAATCACCAAATTCTTGGGCATTAAAATAATTTGCCCAGTCAATTAATTCAAAATTAGTATTGACATCTTCATCGCTTGCGACAATGCTTTGATCAAATTTGAAATAAGCAATATCTCTAGCATAACCAGTTTTTATATGAGTATAATCAGTTTTTGATAAATCACCAATAATACTAGAATTATAAGCATTCATTGGTTTTATTAATTTGTATTGTCCATTTTTAGCTTCGATATAAGAATATACAGGGTTAAATGAATCAAGCATTGTTGCTTCTTTGTTTAAAGAAGCATAATGCGTTTTAACTAGATAATATCCATCTTCTAATTTATCATTGGCATCAACATAAGAAGTTGTATAACCGATAAAATTAGTAATATTAAATTCCACTTGATAACCAACTTTAGTATAAACTCGATCACTTTCATTTTTTAAAGAGGCATTCCAGTTATAAAATTCAACATTAAAATAAATACTATCTGCGATATTTAAAGATGATAAATCATAATAAATTGTTTCAATTGTACCTGTACGATCGATGATGCTTTCAGTGGAAGATATTCTTCCATCATTATCGCTTAAAGCGACAGTCAAAGTACCTAAATTACCTTCATCATCAATGGTAGGGCAATGATATTTCATATCGTATTGGATGCGTAAAAATACCCCGTTTTCATTCTTTTCAATATATGTTTCATCAGAAATAATTAAATCAGGGAATTCTAAATATCCATAAGTATCCGCGAGTTTTCCTTTGATAATACTACTTTCTAGAATATGCGCTTCATATTCAATTTCATAAATACCATTATTGATAAATTCCTCTTCTTCCCATTTTGCATATAAAGTTACATCGCACATCTTTGTATAAAGATATTCTGTATCATAAGGTTTAGTATATGCTTCATCAAAATACCATCCAGCAAAACGATATCCTACTTTTGTAGGAGTTGGTAACTTAGGAATATTATTAGCAGTATAAATGGCGTCGCTTAAAGGCTCAGATAATCCTTTCGAACTAAATGAGATTTTAAATTCTTGATCACCATAATTTTTCTTTATAAGATCAATAGGATCATTTATAGAAGATGAACACGCCACAAGGGATGTACCTCCCCCGAGGCATATTAATCCAATGAATAATATTTTTTTAAGAAGATTGGGTTTTATCATAAAAACTCCTTTCTATTAATAATTACTTACAAGCAGCTGTTGTAACTGTCTTAATGCTATCGTAATTATCAATCCAGCCTGTTTCGAAAATAGATGCAACTGCTTCATTTTCGACTAAATTTTGTATTTTACTAACACTTCCAGTAATTCCTAATCCTTCTGCGTTATATTGAATTCCTTTTCTTGAAACTTTAGAAGAAGTTATTGCGTTAGTATGGATTTTTGAAACGTAATATAAATTTAATGATGAGCTATTAGATAAACTAACTTCAGTAATCGCACCTTCCATTAATTCAACTCTAATAATGTATTTTTCATCTTCGTTATATTCACCAATATTTATAGATGACCAACTTGCAGCATTTGCCCAAGCATACATTTTTACATCATAAGTTGTAATTCCTGTTTCTTGGTTTGTAGTTGAAGAAGTTTTTTGATTTAATGACCAATAATAATCAACTAAAGCAGTCCATGATGAGTTCAATCCTTGAACAACTCCAAAATAGAATTCACCATCTTTAACGTTTGTTGCATTTCTATTTTCTTCTCCATCTACTGGAACAAATTCTTTTAATGAAGCAATCTTAAAAGCATTAACACCTAAAGTTTTTAAAGATGCGATGGAGAAACTTAAAGAAGTTAAAGATGTATTTTCAAATGCGCTTGCACCGATAGTTTCAAGTTTTGCGTCATTAAAACGAATGATACTTAATGAAACTGCATCTAAGAAGGCAGAATCACCAATTTCTTTGATATTGCTTCCCATTTTAACAATCTTGATATAACCATTTTCCTTAAATGCATCTGAAGCAATTTTAGTTACTTTCTTGCCATCAACACTATCTGGAATAATAACTGCATATGATTCATTTCCTAAATCAAGCGCGGTATCTTGATCAAATCCAGTTACAACACCTTCTTCAGAAGTTGTATCAATAATTACACCTGCAGAAGAAACAATATAATCAATACTCATATCTAAATATAAATTAGTTTTTACTTCACTACTAATATCATATTCATCTAATAGATTTGTACATGAAGTTACTTCAATAATATTAGAAGCTAATTTATTTTTTAAAGTTGTATTATAATTAGCATCAATTGCTTCTAAAATATCGTTATATGTAATAGGAGCATTAGAAGTTCTATTGATAGAAACGCTATAAGAATCATTTGTAAATGAATCTGTTAAATTAACATGTACTAATGGTGTAGCAGTTTCTTTAGTAGTTGCAGTTTTAATATCTTTATATACTTCATTATCACAAGATGTAAAATTGCCATAATAATAACCATATTCAGTAGAATTACCACCGAATGCTTGATAAATAGAATTTTCTACATCGCCTTGGAAGACTAAATAACACATATCTTGTAATTTTTCACAAATGAGTTTTGCATTATAGGCAAGTTCACCTTGTCCAGAAGAAATATTTGCCATATCTTCATCATATAAATAACATTCGATATTCGCATATGCAGATTCAATCCATGAATAGCAATCTTTATAATCTTCGTAATTTAAATTATAGTTAACAAATTTAAATGATTTAGGTAATACTAATTTCTTTAATCCGTCGATGTTAACAAATGTACCTACTTGGATTCCTTCAATACCTTCTGGTACATTAATAACTCCATTATTCATTTCATTATATGAAACTAATACTTTACCTTTTGATGTATTTTGGCAAATCATTTTTCCATCATTAGTGAATGAAGATGAAGATGAGAATTTTAAATTTAAAGGTACAATTGATAAGCTCTTAACTGAATCTGGTACATTGATATCAAAATCATATGCACTACCTGTATAGAATGTCATCGCTTCGTTATTATAATTAACACTTCCACCTTTAAAGAAAGAAGCATAGATTGCTTCAACACCATTTGGAATAGAAACGCTGGAACTTGTTAAATTTAAATTATTGAAACAGTTTTGAATAATTTTTAAACTTGATGGTAAATCAAAAGATGTAACTCCTGAAGTTCCACTTACTGAAGAAAATCCACGAATAACTTTAACTCCTTCTTGAACAATAACTTTCTTAATAGAAGTAGAATTAAAAATGGAATTATCATAAACATAAGCCATTTTAACTTCGTGTAATGTTGCTTCTTCATCTTCTTTTTCCGCGAAAGTAACTCTTGAAGGGAATGAAACAACTGGGACAGTATTTGGATTTACATCGCTAGAAAAATCACTTGCTTTATATGTACCATAAGTACCTTCACAAATTAAGACTTTATCACCAGTAGTATTATTACCATAGTTATATTTTAAGAATGGTGATTTCCACATAACTTTGATAGTTGTATTTTTGTTAATTGCCTTAGTAAAATCAATATCGTTGCCATTTTCATCAACATAATAAATATCTTCACTAGACATATATGATTTAACAATAGATGCTTGTTCTATCGTCTTTTCTTCACCATCAAGAGTTACCTTTTCAACCTTAGGACTATTTAAAGTTGTATTTGGTTTAATTTTCGCTACATAGACACTTTCATAGCCATTATCAAATGTAATAGTTGCGACTGATTGAGCGTATAAAGTTTTAGCGCTGTCGCCTTCTTTGTATTTGACACTGCATTCTTCGTTAGTATACCATCCATCGAAAGTTAATCCTTCACCTGGATTATATGTACCATTGATAACATCGATTAAATCTCTTGTGCCTTGAGATTCACCATTGATATAAATATTTACTTCATCTGCGATGTAATAAGCATAAACTACAAGGCTATCTGTTAGATTTTCATTGGAGAATTCAGTTACATATCCTGTATCTAAGAACCATCCTCTAAATGTGTAATAAGCTTTAGATGGTGCAGTTGGAATGGATGCAATCTTTCCATCTGTAATGGTAAGTGGATTACCTAAAGTTTTCCAATTTCCATTTTCATCTTGTACTTTGAAAGTTACTGTTTTTTCTGCAACTTGTTGGCTTGATACATCATTTCCACATGAAGCCAATGTTGGAGTAATTAATAATCCTGCAGCAAGTACTAACGCACAGGCTAATGTTTTTTTCTTTTTCATAAATAAATTTCCCTTTCTTTTTAAATGTCATAACGAGAGATAATCTCGCTAGGAGTTTTGAAAATCACAAATAAGTAAGGTATTAATGAAATGAGAATCATTAATAAACTTGATATTGCGAATAATCCTAAATTAATAAATATAAATAAACTAAATGTTAGATTAGATATACCAAAATAAATTGAACAAATAAGTGTTCCTAACGCCATTGTTAATAAGAACAATGAAACGTTTTTATAAACAACTCTTAAACTTTCTTTAAATAAGAGATTTGATTTATTAACACCAATCGCTCTATATATGCCATATTCTTTTGAATTTTTAAGACTTTCTGACATTTCAATAAAGTAATAAATCGCGTAAATTAAGCCAATTCCAATAAGTGAAATATAAATCACCTGCATAGAAGATTTTAATGTTTCTTGATCTTCTTTATCGTAAATGGCTTTTATATCAATAGTTGATACGCCTCTAGTTTTTAATCTTTTTTCTAAATTTTGATATTGGCTATCATTAGAAGTAGATATTTCAAAATAGTATGTAGTTGAAGTATCATTACCTAATGTTTCAATATTAGGAGTTAAGCAAGTAAAGATATTATCCAAAGCATTTTGGGTGATATAGATAACTATATCTGTATCAATAGAAGCTCTAGTAATAGAAAAGCTTTTGACATACATTTCACTATTTTCTATGTAAATCGCGGTTGTTTTATTAACTAATTCCTTATTAGCCATCTCTACTTGATAATCACCAGTTGAAGTATCGCTCATCATTTTGTATAAAGCATTTCTACTTATATCGATGACTATTTGATTATCTTTTAAATCTTTATTTCCTTCATATAATTGGATAGAAGCTGAATAAGTCATTGAAGCATAGATATCTTCTAAGAAGATATTAGAAGAATCGACTATCTTTAAATCGCTATAAATGTTTAAGAAATTGACATAATCAACTTTGTTAAACCAAACTTGATTTTCTTCTCCTTCGACAATTCCCACAATCTTATAATCATTATCAAATTTCATTAATAAGATTGCTTCATCTGTGGATAATTCTGAAAGTCTAATATCGTGTTTAATAGCCTCAGCTAAAGCTCTAGATATTAAAACTTCATTGGAAGAAGGCCTTGATCCATATAAAGAAGTAAAAGTTGTATTAGATTCAATTGCTTTAGGAGTATAAGATTCTTTTAATGATTTAATTGAAGATATATTGTTATAGGAGAATAAACCTTCTTTTTGGTGTAATTCATAAAAATCAACATGATCATAATATTCATTATTAACGTTTAATTGACTTAACATCGGTAGTTCTGTATAAGAATTTAAATTCGTATACAAAGCGTTTTGATTGACGATTTTATGAGATGTTGTTGAAGTAAGAGTTTGATTAACAAAGAAACCAAATACAACCATCATTAAAGCCATAATTCCAATAAAGATCTTTTTAAACAGATTTGATTCATTATCTTTAGAAAAGATATTTTTAAAGTTGAATAAACGTCCATTTTTCTTTGATTCTGATTGAATAAAGTTAATATTTTCTACTTCATTTGATTTAGTGAATTTATAATTATTTACATCTTCAACTAAAGTATTTTCCACTAACTTACCATCGATTAATTCAATATGACTATCGGCATATTCTTTAATTAAGCTTGTTTCATGAGTGACTAATACAACTAATTTTTCTTTTGATATTTGTTTTAAAATATCCATTACTTTAAAGGTATTTTGGCTATCCAAATTACCTGTTGGCTCATCAGCGAGGATGATATCCGCGCCTTTAATTAAGGCACGAGCGATCGCTACTCTTTGTTTTTGTCCACCAGATAAAGCATCCGCGGATTTCTTTTCATATTTTTTTAAATCGACTAATTCCAGAACTTTATCAATGCGTGATTTAATCTCTTCTTTAGAATTAAATCCCGCGATTTTCATTTGGTTTTCTAATATACCACCAATGGAATAACCATGTTCGAGGTAATAGTTTTGAAAGATAAAACCAATCTTTTTATTTCTAATTTTATCGCGATTTTTCGAAGTTATTTTAACTCCATCTATTTCAATATAACCTTCATCTTGTTTATCAAGTCCTCCGATTATATTAAGTAGCGTTGTTTTACCACTTCCTGATTTACCAAAGATTGCTACTAGTCCTTTATTTGGAAGTTTGAAAGAAACATCGTTTAATATCTTAGTTTTATGAGTAAAGATTGAACCATATGATTTTACTAAAGATACTACTTTTATCATTTTGATCCCCTCCTTAATACTTGGCTAATTTTTGATTTAGCCATTGACTTATTAAATCCATAAGCAACCATTAAGACGATTAAGAGAATTAATATTTCAATAAATAGATAATTGAATACACTTATAAAAGGCAATGTTAAAGATTTAATATTAGTTGTTATAAGTGAGATGATAGGTAATAAAATAAGTGTAGGTACAAAGATTAAAAACATTTGTACATATAAACTCTTATTAGAAACATCATTAGAAATACCTAATGTTTTATATATTGCATAATCAGAAGCATAGATCTTAATACTGCGTTTAAAGATGATATATAAGATAATGGCAAGCATTAAACTTATACAAATCAAACATGCATACCATAAGATGTTTAAAGCAAAAACGTTTCCAACACTTTCCACATATACTTCACTACTAGATAACATTCCGATATATCCAGAAGGAAGATTTGAAATTGCCATTTTAGCTAAAGTATCATTTTCATAATATAAAGCAGATTGTTTTGTATTTGATTTAGTTTCAAATATCTCTTTATAATCATTTTTTGATAAAGCAACAACAATTCCATCAATTGTTTTATCTAGTTTTGTATCATCAACAATGGTAAATAATTTACTAGGTGCAATCGAACAAACTACATTTTTATTTAAAACATCATAGTAACTAGAATTAATTAAATTAATCTCTCCATCGTTTAATTTATCATCCATTTCAAAGGTATAAACAGTTGTTTCATTTTCATCAATTTTAATAGTGGTATTAATACCTTTTATCTTATTACCATTTGTTTGCATATTATAATAAGATAAATATAGTTTTAAACTTGTTTCACTTGTCGAAGTAACTACATCAATAGAATTTAAACTTGAAGTTGCACCTATAATAATATCCACAATTTGACTTGCATCGCTTTCATATGCTTTTGGAATAACTAATTGCCCTTGAGAAGTTCCTACTTTATGATGGATAGGATCATAAATACATGTGATTTGATAAGATTTATACATGTTATTCTTTCGAGGTATAGTTATTTCAAATTCTGATAAATCTCGATCATAGATGAAATAAGAAGCGTTGGTATCTGCGATTATCTTATCTAATACATCTTCATCAACATATCCATTGGTATTAGAAATAATTACTTTACCTTCAACACTAACATCATCTAATGATGTTTTTAAATCACTGATTAAATAAGTATTAAATAGTGATAAGATAGAAAATAAACATACTGCAATACAACATAAAGCCAAAGACATCAATGTAGTAAATTTAGGACGTGATTTATAATTTAAGAATCCTAATTTTAAGGTATTCTTTAATTTTAATTTTTTAGATTCAGGATAAACTTTATTACTAATATTACTTTTTTCTGGTTTAACTATGACATTATCAGAAACTATAGAGCCATCTTTAACCAATATTCTACGAGTTGAATATTCATTAAAATATTCAGGGTTATGAGTAACAACAATAACCAATTTATCTTTCGATACATCTTTTAATAATTTTGCAATTTCTTTCGATGCATTTGAATCAAGATTACCAGTAGGTTCATCCGCCAAAATGATTGGATTATCTTTAGCCAACGCACGAGCGATAACTGTTCTTTGTTTTTCTCCACCAGATAATTTAGAACCTTTTTGATTGATTTGTTTGCTTAAGCCAACTTTAGAAATCAATTCTAAAGCAATCTTTTTTCTTTCTTTTTCATCTTCAATACGGAGTAAGGCTAATAAAACATTTTCATAGACTGTTAAATTTTCAATGATATTAAAATCTTGGAAAATCATCGAAATATCATTCTCACGATATTTTTCCCATTCTTCTAATGAGTAATGAGATGTAGGTTCATCGTTAAAGAATAATTCCCCTTCTTCATAAGAGTCGTTCGCGGCGATAACATTTAATAATGTTGATTTACCAGATCCTGATTCTCCTTCAATTGTAACAAATTCATTATAATCAAATTCTAAATTAACATTTCTAATACCAATAGTTAGGATATCATTTGAGTTATAAATCTTTCCAATGTCTTTAAGTTTTAATAACATACTTCTCCTTATTAGTTAGTTTTTTCTAACTAATTACCATAAGTATTTTATATGTATAAAATATCATAGTCAATAAAAAAGTTATTGATTGCTAACTTTTGTTAGTTC
>CAVJGK010000038.1:0-12730 GCA_963648895.1 Lachnospiraceae bacterium
TTATATTTTGATCATTTTAACACTAGAAAATAGGGTTAACGCCTAAAGTCAGGTACTACACTTCCTATTATTAAATATAACGGATAACCGGTATATTGTCAAAGAAATTTAATTTTAAAGCACAAAAAAGAAGGCCCTAGCCTTCTTAGGAAATTACAATTTATAAAAATTATCAATACTATTTAAAATTACATATCCATCATGATGGTAGACATCTTTTTTATTATATGTAATAGGTGATTTATCCCAATGAACAAATTCTCCACCAGCTTCGCTTACTACTATATGTCCTGCAGCAGTATCCCATTCTTTGGTACCTTCACCAAATCTAAACATAACATCTGCTTCACCTTTTGCGATTAAACAGAACTTAATTGCAGAACCAACTTTATTTAATTGAGCGATGTGATGAGGATGTTTTTTAAATATTTCTAATTCTTCATCGCCAATGTGGAAACAAGAAGTTACCATCTTTAAATTAGTTTTATTATCTGAAACATGGATTTTAACAGGTGATGTTCCTTCTTTTACATAATAAGAACCATTACCTTTTGATGCGTAATAATATTCATCTTGACAAGGAATTAAAACAACGCCTGCAACTACTTCATGATTATGAATTAAACCAATATTAGTAGTAAACATTCCATCTCTTACAACAAAGTCTTTAGTTCCATCAACAGGATCAACAACAAAGATGTATTCTTTATTTAAACGTTCTAAATTATCTTCACTTTCTTCTGTTAAAAAGCCATATTGAGGGAATCTTACTTGAAGATATTCTTTAATTAATTTATCTGCAGCTTTATCTGCTTTAGTAACTGGAGAATTATCGGATTTAATTTCTACATCAAAATGAGTATTATAAACTTCCATGATGACTTTTTTTGCAGCTAAACCTGCTTCAATCATCGCTTCTAATTCTTTTTCGTACATAAATATTCTCCTAAAACTTTATCAAGTTCTTCAACGACATAAATATAATCATCTAAGGTAGATAATTTACAACCTGATGCTTGTAAATGACCTCCGCCGCCGAATTTAACTGCAGTTGGTTGAACTGGTACACCTTTTGATCTAAATTCAACTCTTACTTCATTTGAATCACTTTCTGAGAAGAAGACCCAAATAGGTGAGCCTTTAATATTTGCGACTGAATTAACTAAAGATGCACATGTGTTATGATCTAAATCATGTTCATGAATAACTTCCTTAGGAATAGTTAAATAAATAACACCATTTTTAGTTTTCTTATAATGTGAGAAAATATATCCTTTAAAGCGTAATATCTTTTCATCTACTTCATATAAAGTATCATATAATTTACCAATATCAATACCAGTATTGGCTAATGCTCCAGCATATTCATAAGTGCTTGCATTAATTGGTTGATATAAGAATCTGCCTGAATCAGTAACTAAACCTAAGAATAAAGGTAAAGCAGTCTTAGGGCCAAATTTAATATTTAATTTAACAAGCATTTCAGTAATGATTTCAGTACAAGAAATCTTATCGTTAATAATAATTTCTGGACTTCCAAAATGATCTTGTAATAAGTGATGATCAATTTTAACTATGTCTTTAGCCAAAGCATATCTTTGATCTTCAATTCTAGCAAGGTTGGCAACATCTAAAACTAACGCTAAACTGTTTTTGATTGTTTCATCATCAACTTTATCCATTTCACCAACTTGTGAAAAGAAACGTGGTAAACCACTTCCTAATGCATAAACTTTTTTATCAGGGAAGTTTTCTAAAATCGCATTTTTCATTCCTAATTGAGAGCCATAGCAATCACCATCTGGAATAACGTGTCCAAAAATAGTAATAACATCTGCGTTTTTAATCTTTTCCCAAGCTTGTTTATATAATTCTTCCATCTATCTTCTCCTTAGACAATAAAGAGTCCCATTTGGGGACTCTATTAATTTTAGATTAAAATTCTTTTGCTTTGCCGATACAGCCAAACATTTCCATTTTAATTTTAACAATTTCTTTAATACCTTCTGTACCAGGTGCGAGTAATTTACGAGGATCAAATCCTTTTCCTTCTTTATCTTTACCTGCTTCAATATATTTTCTTGTTGCTTCTTGGAAATATAATTGACATTCTGTATTGACGTTGATTTTGCAAACACCTAAAGAGATTGCTTTTTTAATCATGTCTTCTGGGATACCTGTACCACCATGTAAGACTAATGGCATATCGCCACATTTTGCTTTAATTGCATCAAGAGCATTAAAGTCTAATCCTTGCCAGTTTGCAGGATATTTACCATGGATGTTACCAATACCAGCAGCGAGCATATCAATACCTAAATCTGCAATCATCTTGCATTGGTCTGGATCTGCAACTTCACCACGGCCAATAACACCGTCTTCTTCTCCGCCGATAGTACCAACTTCAGCTTCGATAGTTGCGCCCATAAAGTGAGCTAAAGTAACTAATTCTTTTGTTTTTTCAATATTTTCTTCAATTGGATAATGTGAACCATCAAACATAATTGATGAATAGCCAGCTTTTAAAGCTTTCTTTGCACCTTCATATGTACCATGATCTAAGTGTAAAGCAACAGGAACTGTAATGTTCATTGATTTAATCATTGCTTTAACCATATCTGCGACAACGTTGTAACCTGTCATATATTTGTTTGCCCCTTCTGAGACGCCAAGCATAACAGGAGCTTGTAATTCTTCCGCAGCAGCTAAAATTGCTTTTGTCCATTCAAGGTTATTAATGTTGAATGCACCGATAGCATAATGGCCTTCACGAGCTTTTTGCATCATTTCTTTTGCGTTTACTAATGGCATATTTTTATCCTCCTAAATATTACCGTTTGTTTATAATTAAATTATATCATAATTGATAAAGATTTATCAAAAAAGTATATAATTTATTAAACTTTTTTAATCTTCGTCAGTTACATCAGGTTCGTATTCGGATTTTTCATCATTGTCTTCGTCGTCAACGATGCCTAATTCTTTCTTTTCTTCTTCGATATCTTCAATATCTCTTGTATCTTCATCATCGTCATCAAGGACAACTGTTTTAGATTCAATTGAATATTCTTCGTATTTATGTCTTGAACGTAAATCCCATTTATTATCAATTAAGATGAAACGACCATCTAAAGTTAATGTTGTATAGAATTCGCCAATTTTAGAATTTCTTTGTGCTTCAGAATAACCATTTAATTCGCAAATGCGAGTCCAAATTTCTTTAAATGTTACTCCACCATTTCTTGATGAGATTAAATCGTAAACGATTTCGATATTTGATTTGTTTTCCATAATATAATATTCCTCCTATTACATCTTTTCAGGAGCAGTTACTCCGATAGTTGTTAAAGCATTATTCATAACAATTTGCGCTGCTTTACATAAAGCTAAACGAGATGAAGTTACTTCTTTGTTGTTTTCATCAATAACACGGCATTCTGTATAGAATTCATGAATTGATGTCGCTAATTTTTGGATATAGTTTGTAATTTTGTATGGTGCTCTAGAAAGTGCAGCATTGTAGATTTCTTTTGGGAAATCAGCAAGTACTTTTAATAAAGATAATTCTTTTTCTTCTTTTAAGTTACTGCCTTCTAAATCAAGTGGATAAGAAGCACCTTTTTCAAGAACTGCACATAATCTAGCATGAGCGTATTGTGCATAATAGACTGGGTTAGATGTATCCTTCTTACTTGCTAAATCTAAGTCGAAATCTAAATGGCCTGAACCAGATCTAGATACGAAGAAATATCTAACTGCATCAACACCTGAAATTTCACAAAGTTCTTTCATTGATACTGCATTACCAGTTCTTTTTGACATTTTGAATTCTTGACCATCTTTGAATAATCTAACCATTTGGATTAATTCAACATTGAATACATCACCTTTATAGCCAAGCATTTCTAATGAAGATCTCATTCTTTCGATATAACCATGGTGGTCTGCACCTAAGCAATCAATAATTTGAGTAAATCCTCTTTCTAATTTATCTTTATGATATGCAATATCTGGAAGTAAATAAGTATAAGCACCATCGGATTTAATAATGACTCTATCTTTATCATCTGTAAAATCAGTAGTTCTTAAGAAAGTTGCATCATCTTGTTTATAAATCCAAGGTTTTAATTCTTTTAATACTTCATCAACTTTACCAGCATTTCTAATTGCAAGTTCACTTGAGAATACATCGAATTCAACTCTGAAGTCTTTTAAATCTTTAATGATTTTATCAAGTTCTAATTTGATACCAATCTTTTTGAAATAAGCAAAGTTTTCATCACTATCTTCTAATAAGGAAGTACCTTTATCATCTTTAATAGATTGAGCAAGTGTGATTAAATCTCCTCCGTGATAACCATTTTCTGGGAAAGGATAATTTTCTTCACCACATGCGTGATGATATCTTGCTCTTAAAGATAAAGCTAAGTTGTTAATTTGGTTACCTGCATCATTAACATAATATTCACGAGTAACATCAAATCCGGCTTTTTTGTATAATCTACAAATAACATCACCAATTGCCGCCCCACGTGCGTGACCTAAATGTAAATCACCTGTTGGGTTGGCAGATACGAATTCAACATTGTATTTACCTGGTTGTTTTTCTTTTGCATTACCATATTCACTACCTTCAGTACAAATAACTTTAATAACTGAAGTTAATGAATCACTTGCCATAAAGAAATTAATAAATCCTGGTCCTGCAATTTCAATTTTTTCAATACCATCTTTATCTAAGACATTAACAATATCTTGTGCGATATCTTTAGGTGCTTTATGTAATACCTTTGCCATTTTTAAAGCAACAGTACAAGCATAATCACCATGAGCTTTATCTTTTGAACGTTCGATAATAATATCTTTTAATTCAACATCTGCACCCAAAGTTTTTAATGCTAATTGTAAAGATGATTTTAATTTTGTTTCTACATCTAACATACTTTCTTATTCTCCTCTACTTCTATTTCAACGATATTTCTGGAAATAGGTTTAGTGTGATTTGTATCCTTTGTATCGTATAAATCATAATCTAAATAAACTTTTGTAGGTGTAATCATAATATCAAAGCCTTTATTTTCTAAAAACATTGAATGATTAGAATCTAGTTTATAATTACATAAATTGAATTGATCTTTTTGAAGTGCGAATGTTAATAAAACATTATCACTTGATTCAACGATTATAACTTTATCTTTTGAAAAGTCAATACTAACGCTTAAAGTACCTAAATCTGTCTCATAGAATCGATACATATATCTCTTCAAATCAGAATCTAATTCTATTACTTCTCCACCATAGGTGAAGGAGCCAGATTTTCTTGTTTCATAGTCTTTAACTGATAAAGTAATTTTACAAAGTTTATTTGCCATATATTTCACCATAAAGAATATATATTAAAAATATATATTTTACAAGCGTTAATTTTTTTATTTTGGTTAATATTCGGTTGTTGCAACATAAGAAGTTACATCTTTAATGACTTCTCCATCGATTTGTAAAGCCATTGGTCTATCAAATGAAACCTCTATTGTCTTACCCTTAATTAATGTTGTTATATCGGTATATTTAACATGTTCACCTGTAAAAATAGAAGGGAAAATAATTAAGGTACCAAGTTTACCTCTTTTACGAGTAAAGCCACAAAAAGTTAATAATTTTGAATTTCTATCTTGGTCAGGAGCTACTTTCATTCCTCCTCCATAATATCGACCAAACATGCTTGCCGCGAGAATAGTTTTACTAAAATTATATTCTTTGCCATCAACTAAAACATGAGCGTTAGGACATTTATATTTGAACAATAAAAGTTTAATAACAATTTTAGTATAATTGATTTTCTTTTTACCTTTTGCCTTCATTTCATCTGCGACTCTACAGCATTCTCCATCAATGCCATAACCAATGCCATTAACAAAATAATATTCTTGTCCTTTAACTCTTATTTTAGGTAAAAACTTAATTTTTTCATTTAAATATAATAAACCATCTTCATCAAATTCTTCTTTAGTATCATTGGCAAAATCATTTCCAGTACCTGCTATATGTAAAAAGAATTTACAAGGTAATTCATATTTTCTATACACTTCATTAACAAATCTATTTAAAGTGCCATCTCCACCGAAAAGGATAACTTTATCTTCTTTATCCAATTTAGAAAAGAATTCTTTATAATCTAAGTCTTTTAAAGATATCAAAATTCCTTCTTGATATTCTTTTTTCATTGTTTTTAGCGTTGTTTTAACGTTATTTTCGCCATTATTGTTATCTGCGAATGGATTAAATAAAATATAAATCATATTAATTCCTTTCTAAATCTTCTTTGATAAGATTATATGCCATGAGACTAAGATCTACTGCAGTCATATCTTTATATTCATCATATTGTATTACTTTTAATACATTTAAATCTACTTTAGTTTTTTTAAGTGGGAAGTTTTTATGTATCATGTCAGTGTTTTTAACACTGATTAATACAATAGGCTTTTTAGACCATAAAGCTATTTTAAAACTACCTGGATGGAATTCATGTAAGAGTCCATCTTTACTTCTAGTTCCTTCTGGACAAATATAAATTGAACCTACTTTGTTATCTAAATAAGATACAGCTTTTTTAATTGCTTTTAAACCCTCTTTAGGATTTTCTCTATCGATAGGAATAAAGCCTGCTTTATAAATATAAGGTCCACAGACAGGTATTTTTAAATTGCCATATTTAGTGACACAAAATATCTTTTTTCGATGATAAGTTTTCATTACTACCATCGGATCAAAATTAGATATATGGTTAGTTACTATTAAAACATCATCATTTGGCATAGATTCTTTATTCTTAACATTAATTTTCACTCTTCCTAATATACATAATAAATAATTGATGTTATTAACAAAGAATAAAGCAAATTTAGATATCTTTGATACTGGCTTTTTCATATCAAAGAATAAACCAATAAAAAATAACATTATTACCATTAACCCAAATAAAAGGATAAATACTAAAGGAATACATAAAAGTGGTATAAAGAATAAATACCATAACATATATGCATTCGAAAAATAGTAAATAAGTCCTGATATAATAATAGATAATGTTAATAATGTTATTGTAAGAGTCATATTATTTTTCTAAACGAGAAATAACTTCTTGTTTTCCTAAAATCTTAATGATGTTAACAAGTTCAATACCATGAGGTACACCAGTTAATTTTAATCTAACTGGCATATAAAGGTTTTTACCTTTTACTCCAGTTTTTAATTGAACATTCTTAAAGCATGATTTAACACTTTCTGGAGTTACTTCATCAATGTTTTTTAATTCTTCAATTAAAGCCTTAAATACAAGTGGTGTAGTATCTAAAGAAAGCATATCTAAATCTTCAGTTGCAGTAACTTCTTCAGGATGAATAATAGATTCAAGAGGTTTAACAATGTCTTGTCCACATCCTAATTCTTCTTTATATAATTTTGCAATTTCTAATAAAGTAGCATCATCATATTTAGATAAATCCATGACTTTGCCCATGAATGGTTTAATAAATTCAAGATATTTATCATCTTCTAATTTCTTAATATAATGAGAGTTAACCCATGTCATTCTTGTTTGATCAAACATACTTGGAGAAGTTGATAATCTTGCAGGATCAAATTCTTTGCAAGCTTCTTCAAGGGTAAAGATTTCTTGATTGCTTGAAGGTGTCCAACCTAATAAAAGAATGTAATTAACAATTGCTTCTGGTAAATAACCTAAATCTCTATATTGAGACATGAATTGTAAAATGTTGTGATCACGTTTAGATAATTTTTTGCCATCTTTGTTAACAATAATTGTCATATGACCAAATTTAGGTGCTTCCCAACCAAGCATTTTATAAATTGCGAGTTGTTTAGGAGTATTTGATAAATGTTCTTCACCTCTTAAAACATGAGTGATATCCATCAAATGATCATCGATGACAACTGCAAAGTTATAAGTAGGAATACCATTAGATTTCATGATGACAAAATCTCCACCTAAATCATCACTTGTAAAAGAAACATGTCCTCTTACTAAATCATCAAATTCAATTTTTTCATGATCTGGAAGTTTAATTCTAATACAAGGTTTTCTTCCTTCAGCTTTATATTCTTCAATCTTTTTAGGATCAAGGGTTAAACACTTTCTATCGTATTTAGTCGCACGAATACCAGCGTTTAATTGTTCTTCTTTTCTTTGTTCTAATTCTTCATTAGTGCAATAACAATAATATGCATGACCTTCATCTAATAGTTTTTGTGCGTATTTTCTATAGATATCAAGTCTTTCCATTTGTCTATATGGTGCATATTTAGGATTTGGTTCATATGGTGATTCATTTGGAATTATACCTAACCATCTTAAATCATTATATTGAGATTCTTCTCCACCTGGAACGTTTCTTTCAACGTCAGTGTCTTCGACTCTAAAAATAATTTCACCATCATATTTTTTTGCGAATAAATAATTGAATAAGGCACTTCTTGCTCCTCCAATATGTAAAAATCCTGTTGGAGATGGTGCATATCTTACTCTTACTTTCTTTTCTTCCATAAGTACTCCTTATTTTTCTAATAAGACAATTGAAGTAGCTTCAACTGCTTCTTGGTGTCCTATTGCATCTACTTTTTCATTTGTTTGCGCCTTAACTGAAACACAATCAATATCAATTTCTAATAAAGATGCGATATTTTTTCTCATTTCATCAATGTAGTCTTTTAATTTAGGTTTTTCTAAAATGATGGAAGTATCAATGTTTACAACATGATAACCTTTTTGTTTAACCATCTTCATAGTTTCTTTAACTAAAATACTAGAATCAATATTTTTATATTTATCATCGTTATCTGGAAAATGTTTTCCTAAATCACCTAAAGCTAAAGCTCCTAATAATGATTCGGCGATTGCATGATATAAGCAATCACCATCAGAATGGGATACATTGCCTTTTGTAAAAGGAATTTTTATTCCTCCAAGAATGAAGTCTCTACCATTTTCTTCTAAGCGATGAATGTCTCTTGATTGACCAATTCTAAGCATAAAATCACCTATACGTTAAATCTAATTAATAGACAAT
Source organism: Lachnospiraceae bacterium (assembly GCA_963648895.1). Taxonomy (GTDB): domain Bacteria; phylum Bacillota_I; class Bacilli_A; order RFN20; family CAG-449; genus UBA3210. The sequence goes on from CAVJGK010000038.1 coordinate 9,090, forward strand.
CGCCGTCTTTTACTTTATATCCTTTACCTTCAGTACGAATCTTACCTGCTTCTTTTAATGATTTTTCACTTCTTAATTCATGGATATCATCATAAGAATAAACTTCTGCGCAGATAAATCCTCTTTCAAAGTCAGTATGGATAGTTCCAGCACATTCAGGTGCGCTCATACCATTGGTAAAGTTCCAAGCTCTTACTTCATCTTCACCAACTGTAAAGAATGTTGATAAATTTAATAAGCCATAAGTTGTATGAACTAATCTATCTAGACCAGTTTCAGATACTCCTAATGCGGATAGATATTCTAATTTTTCTTCTTTGGATAATTTAGATAATTCTTCTTCAACATTGGCGCTAATAGCAATAACGCTTGAACCTTCTTCTTCAGCGATTTTTTTAACTTCTTGATAATATTTACTATTTTCAGGATTTGCATAGTCATCTTCTGTAACATTCGCAACATAGACAACTTTTTTATTTGTTAATAAATTGTAGTTAGATAAAAGAATTTCTTCTTCAGGTGTAAATTCTAAAGAACGGACTAATTTTTCATTTTGTAAACAATCTCTTAACTTGACTAATAAATTATATTCTTGAACTGATTCTTTATCTTTAGATGTTCTAGCTTTAGTTTCTACTTTAACAATTCTTTTTTCAACAACATCTAAATCAGAGAAAATTAATTCAAGATTAATTGTTTCAATATCTCTTTTTGGATCGACAGTATTTTCAACATGAATAATATCTGGATTATCAAAGCAACGAACAACGTGGCAGATTGCATCACAGTTTCTAATATTGCCTAAGAATTGGTTTCCTAAACCTTCACCTTTAGAAGCACCTTTGACTAAACCGGCAATATCGGTGAATTCACAAGTCGCTTTAACAATCTTTTTTGGATTGAATATTGATACTAAATCATCAACTCTTGGATCGTTTACTTCAACAACACCTGAGTTTGGCTTAATAGTTGCGAAAGGATAATTCGCAGCTTCAACATTTGAATTTGTAATCGCATTAAATAATGTTGATTTACCGACATTTGGTAATCCAACAATTCCCGCTTTTAGTGACATTTTTGTATATCTCCTTTTAAATAAGTTCTAAGATTAGTAAATCTTGCGTTATTACTTTATCATAAATCAAACTTTTTTTATAGATATTTAATTAAATTAAATATAATCTGTTTGATTATATGCTAAAAAAGAACTACTACATTTTTAGTGTAATAGTTCCTTATGTAATTATTTTTGTGAATCAAAGAATTCATCAACTAATTCTTTTTCACCTGTTTTATATAATTTTCCTTTTTTTATCCAGATTGATTTATCGCATAAAGAATAAGCGCATCTTTTATCATGAGTAACAATAATCATTGTGTTATTAGTTTCTTTATGGATAGAATTTAACACATTGACCATTTCTTCTAAACCTTTATAATCTTGACCAACTGTTGGTTCATCAAGGATTAATATTTTTGGATTGGTGGCCACCACTGCCGCGATGGAGACTCTTCTTTTTTGTCCTTCAGATAAAGATTGAGGGTGTCTAGAATATAATTTCTTTACATCAAATAATGTGGCAATATAATCGGCATATTCATCTGATTCTGCTCCAAATCTAATTTCTTTTTCAACCGTTGGCATAAAGAGTTGATAATCAGGATTTTGATATATGACTCCAACGTTTTGATAAAATTTCTTATTGCCTCTTTTTTTAGGTAATTTAGGATCTATATCTTGCAAAATAGTTCCAGAAGATAATTTATTTAATCGCGCAATTAAGCGAAGTAATGTTGTTTTTCCACAGCCATTTTCGCCTAATAATAAAGTTCTAGACCCATTTAAAATATCAAAAGATACATCGTTAATAATTATTTCTTTTTTCACTTTATAAGAGACGTTTTTTAAAGATAAAATAGGTGTTTTATTTTCATATTTTTCCACAGTATCTTCAATTTGAAGAGATTGTTTTTTTAAATAATCTTCTTTATCTTCAACTTTATAAACGCTTTTATCTTTTAAAGCATACACATTATCAACATAGGGCAAAACAATATCCAATCGATGTTCAATTACAATAATCGCATATTTTAAACTGACCAATGTTTTTAAAGTAGACATTAATTTATGGGCACTTACTAAATCAAGGTTGGCTAAAGGTTCATCTAGAATAACTATTTTTTGTCCCATTGCCAAAGTAGAAGCGGTAATAATTCTTTGTTTTTGTCCTCCAGAACATTTTCTATTTTCCCAAGTAGGATCAATATTCATTAACTTAGTAACTGTATTAATTTGCTTTTTAATATTAACTGGAGTTACTCCCATATTTTCAAGGCCAAATGCAATTTCATCTTCAACGCTTTTATGAAGAATTTGTTCATCGGCGTTTTGTAAAACAACTCCTACTTCTTTAGTAATTTGACCTAAAGATTTATCTTTAATATCTTCGTCGTTTATTAAAACTTTTCCTTTAACAAAGCCATTATTAATATGAGGAATAATGCCACTTATTAAATACATTAAAGTCGATTTACCTTCTCCTGAATAACCCGATAGCAAATTAAAAGTACCATATTCAATTTTTAAATTTACATCATGAAGAATTTCATTTTCATTATCATAAGAAAAACTTACATTTTTTAATTCTATTGCACTCATAATATAATCACTCCTACACTAGCAGATATAATACCAATAAAGAATATTACATCAACAAAATTAACATATGATTTTTTATATACGCTGTAGGATTTACTTTCTAAAGAATATCCTCTTGTTTCAATCGATAAAGATAAAGTATCGGAGATATTAACAAGTCGCATAACAAATGGAATTAAAAATGCACGATAAAATACTTTAATATTGAAAATATTTCCAGCACCTCTAGTCTTCATTGCTTCTTTGACTCTTTTAATTTCTTCTTTTAATGAAGAAGGAAAAGAAGTGGCAATTAATATTCCTAAGGTAATGCTACGAGGGAATTTTAAAGTTGATAAACATCTTACTGTGTCGTTAGGTTCAACATTCATTCCGATTAATAATGCGATAAATACCGCGCCAAAACGATTAGCCATGGCGATAAAAGAAGGCCACGAATAAGAATTGACCAAATATGAAATAGTTGAAAATAATCCTCCAACAATCAAATAAGAAATTAATGTTTTTAAAGCTTTTTTCTTCTTACCAAAAATAAATATCCAAAGATATAAAGCGGTTAAAAAATAACTACATTTAATATCATTAGCGAATATTAATCCAATTACCATGATCCCAATCGCGCTTATTAACATAAATACTGGGAATATTTTATTATTCTCTTTTAACTTAAAAAATCTCATTATTTTAATACTCCAGCTTTTTTAAGTTCTTTAGAAATTAACATACCAATCATTGATCCTGCAAAGCTTAAGGCCAAAATTGCCACACCCATTAAAATGATCAACCAAACATTGTTATTGCCAATAAATAAGCTAACGGCTGCTTTTTCTTCTCCAGAAGCACTATACATGATGTTGTAATAGAAAAATAACATTGGATAAGTTAAAGGAATGTATAAAGTAGATGCAACTACACACCCTACATCAGTTTTAAATCCTTTAAAAATTAAAGCGACTAATTCGGCAATCAATGCGCATAAAAT